>JAJDND010000046.1 GCA_022340885.1 Desulfobacterales bacterium
TCCTCCTTGCTCAATATGTATACCTCCGCCTTGAACTTCGTGTGCGGCTCGATCGTCTTCGGCTGCGCCACCACCTGACCCCGCTCAACTTCATCACGCTTGGTCCCGCGCATCAATACTCCGATGTTGTCTCCCGCTCGCCCCTCATCCAACAGCTTCCTGAACATCTCTACTCCCGTACACACCGTCTTCATCGTCGGACGTATCCCGACCACCTCTATCTCGTCTCCCACATGGATCACACCCCGCTCAACTCGACCCGTCACCACCGTACCGCGACCCGATATGCTGAATACATCCTCTATCGGCATCAAAAACGGCTTGTCGATATCTCGCTGAGGCTCCGGAATGAAACTGTCCACCGCATCCAGCAGCTCAAATATACACTTCGCAGCATCACCGTCCGGATCATCACTCTCAAGCGCCTTTAACGCACTGCCCCGGATGATCGGCGTGTCATCTCCCGGAAACTCGTACTTGTCCAACAACTCCCGAAGCTCCAACTCAACAAGCTCTATCAGCTCTTCATCATCCACCATGTCGCACTTGTTTAAAAATACCACAATCTGAGGAACCCCCACCTGACGCGCCAACAATATGTGCTCCCGCGTCTGGGGCATCGGACCGTCATCGGCACCCACGACCAATATCGCACCGTCCATCTGGGCCGCTCCCGTTATCATGTTCTTGATGTAATCCGCATGACCCGGACAGTCCACATGCGCATAATGTCGGTTCGCCGTCTCATACTCCACATGCGCCGTCGCTATCGTTATGCCACGCTCCTTCTCCTCCGGCGCCTTGTCTATCTGATCAAACGGTACATAACTCGCCATACCCTTCAGCCCCATATGCTTCGTAATCGCCGCCGTCAATGTCGTCTTCCCGTGATCAATATGACCGATCGTTCCCACGTTTACATGCGGCTTGGTCCTCTCAAATTTTTCCTTACCCATCTTCGAAACCCTCCCATGGTTTGTTGGCATTGATTTTTAGCAAGGTGACCGGTTTTAAACAAGTGCAGGCCTTTTACGACGATTCGTGCAGGCCTGTCGCGCAGATCAATGGAGCCCACGACCGGAATCGAACCGGTGAACCTCTTCCTTACCAAGGAAGCGCTCTACCGACTGAGCTACGTGGGCGCGCTTTTCGGGTTCTCCCCTGAACGATCGAAAAAAACCGATTATAATGTATTTATATTTCAAACTACGGCCTTTAATATACAATGTGGAGCGGGAGACGAGACTCGAACTCGCGACATCCAGCTTGGAAGGCTAGAGCTCTACCAACTGAGCTACTCCCGCTTAAAAACCCTAATGACGACCGGCAAAAAATTTTTTAATTATGATGATTATTATAAGTTTCCTCAAAAAGTGTAGCGCATGTTATGTAAGAAGCCATGTAGTCTCTCTCGATTTCAATAACGATCTGAAATCTCCTACATACGACTTACCTTGAGGCTGGTGGTGGGGGGAGGATTTGAACCTCCGAAGGCTTCGCCGACAGATTTACAGTCTGTTCCCTTTGACCACTCGGGAACCCCACCTGAAAGACATTTTCATATATGGAGCCAGAGACAGGAGTTGAACCCGCGACATCCTCATTACAAGTGAGGCGCTCTACCAACTGAGCTACTCTGGCAACACATTGTATATCCTGAATTTTTTAGCCCGATACTAATTTTTATATGTATGAACGCCCTTTTGTAATCTAAATTTTGGCCATCAACCATCCGCATTTACGGCTTCCATAAAACTATTTCTTGTACTAATATATTTAATAGTTATCAAGCCTGAAATTTGATTGATATATTCGATAATAATAAATTATAAGCCAAAACAATCAATAAAATAATAAAAAATCGAATTTTTCTTTTTTTTTCTCTTTTTTTTGTGGATATAACATATTGACCAATTTTTGCCGCGCGTGATTAAAAATTGACATAAATATTCGAGACCGGTCACCGTGCTTTTTCTCTTCCACCGTTAACATTCTGTATATATTTTGTTATAATACCATTTGCTTGTATTTTCCCGAACTGTTTCACCTTGGCATATTATTTGCTTGTTTTCCAATAAAAGCATATAGCGCCATAAAAGCAAGAAAAATAATTGCCATCTGAACTTTTTATATCATACAAAGGTGAAGCGACGGCTTTATATTCTCAAAAAGTAAATGATTATCGCTTTTTCAATGCGATAAAGCCTTGACAAAATCGCCGTATGTTGTGTAATCGAAAACCAAACCCCTTATGCTGATGAAACCTGTTTCAAATGTCATCTGCCAAAACCGATTGAGGAGCCTGATTTGATTAAGCCACGAACTGTTTTTTTGCCGGTCATTTTGTCCGTTTTCTTTTACGGCTGTGTTCAGAACATTCATAATGACCCTGTTTCAAGACAACAAGCCATATTTTCGGATCATGAAAGCACGGCGGAACATACAAACATATCCAACGCCATTGGGAATAAAACCCAAAACACCTTAACGAAAAATGATGCCCCAACCCCTTCCGACGCATCTGATCTGACCGCTTCATCTGAAAAAAGCGACAACGAAAATCAAAACCACTCTATTGGAGATTCCGACGCCTCGGAAAGTAAAACGAGCGTTTTAAGCAATGGCTCGGATTCAGACAGCAAGATTCAGGCGGCGGAAAAATCTTCTCACGGGGATAAAACGCAATCTATTCTCGATGAAGCCCTTGATTTTTGCCAAGAATCCCAGGATTTTTGGCAAAAAGGAGAGCTTGAAAACGCCCTCGATGCTCTGGATCATGCATATGCGCTGATCCTTAAAATCGATGCCGACGACAATGCGAAACTCATTCAGCAAAAAGAAGATCTGCGTTTTATGATTTCAAAGCGCATCCTCGAAATTTATGCTTCAAGGCATATTGTGGTCAAGGGAAATCACAATGCCATCCCGTTGGTAATGAATAAGCACGTGCAAAAAGAAATCGATAACTTTGCCAAATACAACGAAAAAAAATTTTTTGTCAAGGCTTACCAGCGATCGGGAAAATATCGCCCGCTGATTGTTCCCATGCTAAAGGCCGCCGGCATCCCGGTTGAATTGTCGTGGCTTCCATTAATTGAAAGCGGATTCAAAGTCAATGCACTTTCAAAAGCCAGGGCCCTCGGTCTCTGGCAGTTCATCCCGTCAACCGGATATAAGTTCGGTCTGAACCGAGACACATATATTGATGAAAGAATCGATCCGATTAAATCGACCAACGCGGCTATCGCCTATCTGAAGGAACTGCACCAAATTTTCGGCGACTGGTCGACTGTCCTGGCTGCCTATAACTGTGGAGAAGGCCAGGTGCTTAAAGTCATCCGGACACAGAATATCAATTATCTTGACAACTTCTGGGATCTTTACGAACGTCTTCCCCGGGAAACCGCCAGATACGTTCCCCGTTTTATGGCTGCCCTTTATATCATCAACAATCCGGAAAAATACGGACTCGATGCCGTATCCATCGACAAACCGCTGCAGTTCGATATTGTAACGGTTTCAAAACAGGTTCATCTTAAAAATATCGCAAACGCCATCGATGTGCCCGAACAAGAGCTTTGTGAACTAAACCCTGAACTTCGATACAAAATACTGCCCCATGGCAATTATCCGCTCAGAATTCCCAAGGGTAAAGCCGACATCCTTCTTGCCAGCTTGGATGACATCCCAGTATCCTATCCCCCCCGGCCCGCTTATGTCTATCATCGCATCAGACGCGGTGAAAGTCTTTCAACCATTGCCAGGCGATATCATACCAGCGTGAGTAAAATCATGTGGGCCAACAACCTGCACAGATCGCGCTATATCGTTGCAGGCCGGAAACTCAAAATACCGCTGAGGGGGATGACCACATACGTCCCGCATGAAAGCGGCAATACAAATCTTCCTTCGACACACGTTGTCCGCAGCGGTGACTCCCTTTGGATTATTGCCAAAAGATACGGCACTACCACCAAAAAAATCCGGGAATTAAACAACCTGACGACGACGAGACTGCATATCGGACAGGTATTAAAGATTTCCGAAGACCAGGATAAAGATATGAGTTCGATCGATTTTAAGACCTATGTGGTCAAAAGGGGCGACAGCCCTTTCGATATCGCGCAGGGCCACAAGATGTCCCTCAATCGATTTTTGCGCATCAATGCCTTAACGCCCGACAGCACAATATATCCCGGACAAAAATTGCAGATAGAACAGCAGTAGCCATCGAAGGCCCGGAAAGTCGAGCCCAAAGGGCTCGGCTTTGGTTAACCCCTGAGGGGATTTGTCCCGCCTAACAGCGGGAATGATCGTTATCGGTTGAAATTCCAAATACCAAATCCCAAATAACAAACAAATTCCAATGACCAAAATTCAAACAAAGGCTTGCCCTTAAAGGTTTTGGTCATTGGATATTGGAATTTGAGATTTATTTGGGATTTGGTGCTTGAGATTTGTAATTTTTAATACAAAACCCCACGACGGAGCCAAAGAACTCTGAATTGGCCCAAAGGACCATGTTTTTCAAAACTGAATAAACATGTCGGCATTTGCAGAACTGAAAAATGAAGCAGCCAATGCTTTTGGGGAACTCGGGGCATGGGTCCATGATGAGTGGAAAAGACTGAATGATGCCTTTTTTTACGGCGAAAACATTGCCGGCGCAATCATCTGGAAAGAGACGCCAGAAAATCGCAGTCTCGGATACTATGACCGGGCAGGAAATCTGATCGTTTTACATAAAACACTCATGCGTCCGATCTATCCGGTCACCGGCCTCACATGGGGACCTCGCAGGTTTAACACCAGAAAGATCAGCGATGTTCTTTTACACGAGATGATTCATCAGAGGATTCATCAGACCGGTGGATGGATGGGCGAAAACAGCCATAACAACACGCGGTTTGTCAATGAAGTCAACAGAATCGCAAATCTTCTTTGCTTAAACCTTAAGGCCAAGGTCATTGGATCAAAAACCCGCCAGGATCAAAAAATCCCCGCCGAGGAATCCGAATGCTTGAGTTTAAAGGAGCTTTCCCATTTCCCTTATTTTACCAGAAGCCCCAGCTATTATTACGAACTATCTTAGAAAATGATAAATTGAAATCTTTGCTTCTGCCACCAAGGCACCAAGTCACTAAGTAGGCATAATAATAAAATAATAAAATTATCCTTTGTGTCTTAGTGCCTTTGTGGCAAATATTTTACTCGGGCCTTAACTCTCGAACAAGCGCCGGACTTCGGTGGCATTCGACCAGATGGCGTCTGTCTCGGTATAACCTTTTTTCAGGACGTTCTCAATTTGCAATCGTTTGGCCTCGAAATCATACGGTGACAGTTTTCTGGGGATGTGTACTGCATCGCAAAAGCGTATAATCACACGGGAAAAAGGTTTCGGAACCATGAACCTGTCCCAACTGTTAAACACCCATTTTTTTTCAGCAGAAACGATGGTAGGGATAATCGGCATTCCCGTGGCCTGGGCAATGAGAAGCAGGCCGGGTTTGACCACGCCAAGGGGGCCTCTGGGACCGTCGACAATATGGGCCACCTTGAATCCCTTGGAAACCAGTTTTTTAAGTGTTCTCAGGGCTTGACTTCCCCCCTTCGAGGATGAGCCTCTTACCGGATGCCATCCCAAAAGATGAACTATTTTGGAAACGATTTCACCGTCTTTGCTTCGGCTGATCATGATTGAAATCGGCTTTCTTCCTGCAAATAAAATAATTCCGGGAAAAAATCTTTGATGCCATGATGCATAAATCGGATGCCGACCTTTTTCTAAAACATTTCTTTCAATCTCGGGATCGATCAGTTTGAATTTGTAAGTGGCAGATAGGATCCGAACCGCCACGATCCCCATAACGGCCACTATTTTCAAGGTTAATAAGCGTTTTAACATATTTATACCCTAATCCGGCGAAAACGCGATTCGGCCCTCATTGGGTCGGCAACCTACCCGCTTATCCCTTTTTTGTCAAGAAATGATGGGTGGTTATGAAATATATCGTTGAAAGCACTTCTAAACAAAGTCCCTGGATGAGAGCCATCGAACCGATTTGACTTCAGGCGTTGGTTATGATTAATTATTAAGGTTTTGTTCTCGCATCCCTTATTAATGATCATGGGATACACGGAGTTGTCCATGGAAGGCATTGAAAAAGATTCAAAATGATAACCGTTGAAAATCTAACAAAAAGCTACGGCA
>JAJDND010000053.1 GCA_022340885.1 Desulfobacterales bacterium
CCGGGTTTGACACCGATACCAATACGGTGACCCTGTTTTACAAAGACGGGACGATAGAAAAACTTCCCAAAATGACCAAAAAGGATGTCGCAAATCTTTTGTTGGATCGGGTCGTCGGAATGCTATGAGACGTGTTGAATCCAATCCCCAATTTCTAAAATCATGGGCGGCCTCCGCCGTCGAAGAAATACTCACTTATTTCAGATTTCTGGCGGAAAGAGGATGCGTCGGATTCGAATGCTCGAAGCCAACGCTGGATATGATCGGTGCCTGGGGACGCAGAAAGAAGATCTGGTCTGAAACGTTGAAGGAGATTCGAACGGATCTGGGCGACTGCCGGCGGTGCCGTCTTTCGAAAGGCCGAAAACATATCGTATTCGGTACCGGCGACCCCCATGCAAGGCTCATGTTTGTGGGCGAGGGCCCAGGATATGAGGAGGATCAAAGCGGCGAACCATTTGTCGGGGCTGCCGGGCGACTTCTGACCCGGATTATAGACGCCATACACCTTTCACGAGAACAGGTCTATATCTGCAATATCATCAAATGCCGCCCCCCCGGCAACAGGAATCCAATGGCGGATGAAATCGAAATCTGCTATCCTTTTTTAAAGCGTCAGATTGCATCCGTAGAACCGGACATTATCTGTGCCCTCGGGACATTTGCCGCTCAGACCCTTCTTGATATTGGGTCCCCGATTTCAAAGCTTAGAGGGTGTTTTCATGATTATTCGGGAATAAAGGTGCTGCCGACGTATCATCCGGCCTATTTGCTTCGCAATCCGGAAAAGAAGCGGGACGTCTGGGAGGATATGAAAAAGTTGATGAAGGCTTTAGATGTCCGGGACGAATCTTTATCGCAGGACTTGAAATAAATTGCCCATGCAATGTCTGTTTGGTGCATGAACCGGACTTTCCGGTCAGGCGTTATTTAACCCGCCCCTCGGCCCCGCAAGTGGTTACGAATAATGAAAAAAAATATTCTAATCATACCGGCCGTGTTTCTGTTCATATTCAGCTTTCCGGGAAACACTTTTGCAGCCGCCAACGCGGTTTGTATCATAAAAATCTCGGGCTCCATCAACCCCGCTGTAGCCGACTTCGTGGAAAAAGGGATACATAAGGCTTCAGCGGACGGCGCTTCATGCCTCATCATCGAGATCGATACGCCCGGAGGCCTTGCTGAATCGATGCGGAAAATCGTTATGGCCATTTTTGCAAGCAAAGTTCCGGTGATTTCTTATGTTGCACCCAGCGGCGCCAGGGCCGCTTCGGCAGGGGTTATGATTACAATTGCTGCGGATATCGCTGCCATGGCGCCGGGAACGAATATCGGCGCCGCCCATCCGGTGGGGGTCGGTGGCAGAGATATCGGCGGGACGATGGCGGAAAAAGTGACAAACGATATGGTTGCACAGGCCAAAAGCATTGCCCAAAAAAGAAATAGAAATGTTCAATGGATTGAAAAGGCGGTTCGAGAAAGTGTCTCAGTGCCGGAAACCGAAGCGCTTAAAACTAATGTGATCGATATCGTGGCTAAAGACATCGACGATTTGATACGTCAGATTAACGGCCGAAAGATTGAAAATAAAGGCGTTTTGAAACTCGATCATCCCCAAAAAAAAATGATTGAAGAAAGTTTGCGAACCAAGATCTTAAAGACCATCAGCGATCCGAACATTGCGTATATCCTTATGATGGTCGGTCTCGTGGGTTTGTATTTTGAGCTGTCCCACCCCGGCGCCGTGCTTCCGGGGGTTGTCGGCGGAATTTCGCTTGTTCTGGCATTTTTTGCGTTTCAGACCATACCGGTCAATTATGCTGGGGTTCTGTTGATCATTCTTGCCCTAGTATTTTTTATTTTGGAAATGAAAATCGCCAGTTACGGTCTGCTAAGCATTGCAGGCATTGCCTCGCTTTTATTGGGATCATTAATGCTCTTTGAAGACACCGGCAATGGAAGAGGATTGTCCTGGGAAGTGCTGGTGCCGACGATGGTAGTGGTTTCGGGATTTTTTGTCTTTATATCGGGGCTGGTTTTTAAATCCCACCTGTCGAAACCCAGAACAGGAACAAACGGCCTCGTGGGTGAGATCGGAGTGGTGAAAGAGACCATTCTGACGGAGGGCAGAGTGCTGGTACACGGAGAGCTGTGGAAGGCAACATCAAAAGATCCAATCGAAAAGGGAGCCAAGGTCAGGGTCGTAAAGATAGAAAGGCTGGTTCTGGAAGTAGAGCCTCTAAAGGAAAATGAGATTCAATAAATCTAAAATATCCGTCAACGCTTATTTTTTGAAAACAAATCGATAATATACAGGAGAGAAAAATGTATACATTGATAGCGATTGTGATATTGATCATCTTTTTTCTTTCGGTAGCGCTGCGCATTTTAAATGAATACGAACGAGGCGTTATTTTCAGGCTCGGTCGAGTGATAAAGGCAAAAGGCCCCGGGTTGATCATACTGATTCCTTTGATCGACAAAATGGTGAAAGTCAGTTTGCGTCTTGTTGCCATGGATGTGGATCCGCAGGATGTTATCAGCAGAGACAATGTATCGGTAAAGGTGAATGCGGTTATTTATTTTAGAGTTATCGATCCCATAAAGGCGGTCATCGAGGTTGAGAATTACAGCTATGCGATGTCTCAACTGGCTCAAACCACTTTGAGAAGCGTCTGCGGTCAGGCGGAGCTCGATGATCTGCTTTCAGAAAGAGAAAAAATCAATGATCATCTTCAGGAAATCCTCGATACCCATACGGATCCTTGGGGCATAAAAGTGGCAAACGTGGAGCTGAAACATATTGATTTGCCGCAGGAAATGCAGCGATCCATGGCCAAGCAGGCAGAAGCGGAGCGAGAGAGGCGCGCAAAAGTCATCAATGCCGATGGTGAGTACCAGGCCGCTGCGAAACTGGCCGAGGCATCTGAGATTATTCGTGACCATCCAATGGCCCTTCAACTCAGATATCTTCAGACCATGCGGGAGATATCTTCCGAACAGAACACGACGACAATATTCCCGTTCCCCCTCGAGCTTTTCAAGCCGTTTCTCCATAAATTAGATCCGGGCGAAGCGGACAAAGACGATTAATGCCGTGCGGTGAGATGTTAATCCTATTCTTGTCGATGACCTTAAAGTCGGGCGGGTTGGATCTTGATTCTTTACTATTGACATCATTAAAAAAAATTGTTTAATTAAAAAATTTTGATGGTTATATTATAATAGATTCTGTGCAAATTTAATCCGGAGCGGGGGTTTGCAGCCTCCGCTTGTACTTTTAAACCATTGTTCAAATAAGGAGATTTAAAGGTATGGGTGTGAAGAACAAGGAAGCCAAAGAAAAACCTCTGGAAAAGATGACCGCCAAAGAATTGCGAGAAATTGGAAAACAAATACCTGAAATAACGGGTGTTTATGGTATGAACAAAGCGGAACTCATCAGCGCTATTAAAAGAGCAAGGGGAATCGAAGAGGAGACCAGGACAACATCCGATGCATCGGTCCGGGAAATAAAGAAAAAAATAAAGGCCCTCAAGGCGGATCGTGAAAAGGCTTTGAACAGCAACGACAAAAAAATGGCGGATATTTATCGACGCCGCATTGCGAAACTAAAGAAAAAAACGCGCCGGGCGGCCTAGCACGCGACAGCAGGCAACAACGATAAATCTCAATGAATGAACACGTTAAACGTATGATCGATCCTGCATCATTGGCGTTCGATATAGATGGTGTGTTTGCAGACACGATGTCATTGTTTCTCGATATTGCCCGGGAAGACTATCATATTTACAATGTCAATTATGAAGACATTTCGTGCTATATCCTGGAAGAATGTATCGATATGGATCCGGATCTTATCGAAACCATTTTAATCCGGATAATGAATGGCACGCATCGGCCGCCGTTAAAGCCGATAGCAGGTGCCACGCGTGTCCTGACGCGGATCGGCCGGATCCATCGTCCCATATTATTTGTCACCGCCCGGCCTTACGGAGAACCCATATATCAATGGATGCAAAACATACTGCCCCTTGACGGTGATTCTGTAGAAGTCGTTGCGACAGGTTCATTTGATGCCAAGATCGATGTGCTGGCAAACAGGGATATTTCATATTTTGTAGAGGACAGACTTGAAACATGTTATCCGCTTTTTTCGTCGGGGGTTACGCCCATTTTATTCAAGCAGCCCTGGAACAGAAAGCGACATCCTTTCATGGAAGTCGGCACTTGGAAAGAGCTTGAATCTTTAATCGATTTTTGATGAATTCAAACACCTTAAATACTCAGGTCAGATCTTTTATCGAATCCCTTCAGTCTGAAAAAGGGTTCGCTAAAAATACGTGCCGGGCGTATTCCCATGACCTTGAAGAGTTTGTCTTGTTTATCGATGGCAACTACTTTTCAAAAAGGAATCAAAAAGATGCGGATTCGACAACAGTCGATCATGTCAATAGTTTAATGATAAGGGGTTATCTGGCGTATTTGCACAAGAAAAACAAAAAAGTGACCATATCGAGGAAACTGTCGGCGGTTCGGTCCTTTTTTAGATTCCTGGTCAAACGCGGCATTATTCTGGACAATCCACTGGAACAGATTTTGACGCCGAAACAAAAAAAGACGATACCGGTATATCTTCCGGTGGATGATGTATTCAGACTGCTCGATTCAATAAAAACCGATACCCTGATCGGAAAAAGGAATCGTGCTATTTTTGAAACACTTTATTCCAGCGGGATTCGAATTTCGGAGCTTGAAGGCCTGAATGTTTTTGACGTGGATTTTAAAAAGCGTTTGATTCGCGTCTTGGGAAAGGGCAACAAAGAAAGAATCGTTCCCATCGGGCAAAAAGCGTTGACCGCTATTATGGATTACAGAAAAAGATTGAAATCCGAAACCGGCATCGAAGAAAACAGCGATACAGCTTTGTTTTTGAACAAACGCTTAGGACGCCTGACGAGTCGTTCCGTTGCCCGAATTCTTGAGAAAACGGCAAAGGAATGCGGCCTGCTGATACCTGTCTCACCCCATGCGCTGCGCCATACATTTGCAACACATATGCTCGATGCGGGAGCGGATTTGAGAGTGGTTCAAGAGCTTTTGGGACATGAAAGCCTTTCGACAACGCAAAAATACACCCATGTCAGCGTCGACAGATTGATGGAGACCTATGACAAAGCGCACCCGAGACGATGAGGATGAAACCTAAAAGAAAGGTTAAGAAAATGAAATTTCATGGCACAACGATTCTCGCAGTCCGGCGTAATGGAAAAGTCGCCGTGGCCGGAGACGGTCAGGTTACACTGAACAACACCGTTATCAAGCACACGGCCAAAAAAGTGAGAAGGATTTACAACGACAAAATCATTGTTGGTTTTGCCGGGGCGACGGCAGACGCTCTGAATCTTTCGGAACAACTGGAAAAAAAACTTGAACGTTATAATGGTAACCTGACGCGCAGTGCCGTCGAGTTGGCCCGGGATTGGCGAACCGACAAGTACTTGAGGCGCCTCGAGGCGATTATGATTGCCGTAGACGAAAAAAACATGTTTGTTATATCCGGAAACGGTGATGTGATTGAACCGGATGAGGGTATTATGGGCATTGGATCAGGCGGCTCTGCGGCACAAGCGGCGGCGACCGCCCTGATCAGGCATTCGGATATGAACGCTGCCGAAATTGTAGCGGAGGCTATGAAAATCGCAGGCGCCATATGCGTGTTTACTAATGATTCGGTTACCATTGAAGAATTGTAACCCTTTAGTTCAAACATCTAAAAAGTGATGGAAAATGAATCTTAAACCCAACGAAATCGTTAAAGAACTCGACAAATATATTATCGGCCAGCACAACGCAAAGCGTTCGGTGGCCATAGCGCTGAGGAACCGGTGGCGCAGGCAGCAGGTTCCGGAAGATCTTCGCGATGAGATTGCACCGAAAAATATTATACTCATCGGCCCGACCGGCGTGGGTAAAACCGAGATCGCGAGAAGATTATCGAATCTCACCGATTCGCCGTTCAATAAAGTGGAGGCGTCCAAATTTACCGAAATCGGATATGTGGGTCGCGATGTGGAATCGATGGTAAGAGACCTGCTGGAACTGACCGTCAACATGCTCAGATCGAGAGAGCAGGAGGCCGTGAAAGAAAAAGCGCATCAGATTGCCGAGGAGAGAATGCTGGATCTCCTTCTTCCTGAAAGCAGATTAAAGCCGTCATTTAAAAAAGAAGAGGAAGAAGAAACAGAGCTTGAACCCGCGACGAACGATGCCGGCACATCCTCTTCTACAAGAGAGAAGTTGAGGAAAATGCTTCGCGAAGGTAAACTGAACAGCCGGTATGTGGACCTTGACGTTACGGATCGCGCCATGCCGGTTGTGGAGGTTTTTTCCAATATCGGTATGGAAGAAATGGGTATTAATTTCAGAGACATGATCGGGAACCTGCTGCCCAAAAACACCAAGCGCCGGAAAGTCAAAGTGCCGGAGGCCATGGAGATCCTTTCCGCAGAAGAAGCTCAGAACCTGGTGGACATGGATAAAGTTGTAAAAGAGGCCATTCATAAAGTCGAACAGTCGGGGATCATCTTTCTTGATGAAATCGACAAGATTGTCGGATCGAACGGTTCGCAAAGCGGCCCTGACGTATCCAGGGAGGGTGTTCAAAGAGATCTTCTTCCCATTGTCGAAGGGAGTGTGGTTACGACCAAGTACGGCCCGGTCAAGACGGATAATATCCTATTTATCGCCTCGGGTGCTTTTCACACCGTCAAACCTTCGGACATGATTCCTGAACTGCAGGGTCGCTTTCCCATCAGGGTGGAGCTGGATGCCCTTGGCAGGAAAGAGTTTGTCAGAATATTAACCGAACCGAAAAATGCACTTCTTTTACAGTATCTGGCGCTGTTAAGGACCGAAGGCGTTGATGTGGTTTTTGAAAACGAAGCTGTTGAAGAGATCGCAAGGATTGCCGAAGAAGTCAACGATATGACCGACAACATTGGTGCAAGAAGACTTTATACGATAATGGAATACCTGTTGGAGGATATTCTTTTCGATGCGCCGGATTTGATAGAAAAAAAGGTGGTCATTGATAAGGCCTTTGTGGAAGAAAAATTAAAAGACATAAAAGACGACGAGGATCTAAGCCGCTACATACTGTAGTAAAATTTTTATGAATTATTTGGGTTGCAAGATTCCAAAACATTAATAATGGGAAAATATGAATCCGAATGTTGCCGACATACTGATTGAGGCGCTTCCTTATATCCGCCGCTTCTACGGGATGACCATTGTTGTAAAATACGGTGGCCATGCCATGGTGGACGAGCAGTTGAAAGCCGATTTCGCACGGGATGTCACTTTACTGAAATTTACGGGATTGAACCCTGTGGTTGTCCACGGCGGTGGCCCCCAGATTAATCGGGTTCTCGATCAGATGGGTATGCAGAGCAGATTTGTCAAAGGAATGCGTTTGACGGATGAAGCGACGATGGATGTCGTCGAGATGGTCCTTGGCGGAAAGGTTAATAAAGGCATTGTTGCCCAGGTCAACCAGCAGGGCGGTAAGGCCGTGGGGTTGAGCGGAAAGGACGGGGGACTCATTCGTGCCAAAAAGCTTCATATCGTTTACCAGGAAGATGAGACTAAGCCGCCGGAGATCATCGACCCCGGATTGGTCGGAGAGGTGGAGCAGATCGATCCGAACATCATCAATACATTGAGCCGGCAGGGATTTATTCCTGTTATCGCACCCGTGGGTGCAGGAGATTCGGGGGAAACTTACAACATCAATGCAGATTTGGTGGCCAGCAGAATAGCGATGGCCCTTTCAGCAAAGCGCCTGATATTTTTAACTGATGTCGACGGCGTTCTCAATCTGTCCGGAGATTTGATATCTTCAATCGATATGGAGGATATCGACCGAATGATCAAAGAAAAAGCCATTTCAGGGGGAATGATTCCCAAGATCGAATGGGCACTGGAAGCTCTGAAAAACGGCGTCGAGAAAGTTCATATCATCAATGGGAATAGACGCCATGCCCTCTTGTTGGAGCTTTTTACGGACAAGGGAATCGGTACGGAAGTGACCATTTAAAATTGAAGATTGGAATAATTCTTTATACTTTGCATCAAAAACAACAATCACGAAAACACGAAAGGACGAAAGCACATAATAATAAATATTATTTTTCGTGTTTTTAAAATTTCGCGCTTTCGTGATAAAAAGTTTTTGCCGTTGTTTCGATAAAGTGAAATTCAACTGTCGAAGTCGCCCGGCATGTGATCGAGGAACGAGAAATGAGCCGAGATATAATGAATACAGCGGATAAAGTGATGGCCAACACTTACAAAAGATTTCCCATTGTCATCACAAAAGGCAAAGGGTGCAATCTTTGGGACAGCGACGGAAACAAGTACATTGATTTTGTTTCCGGCATCGCTGTTTGCAATCTGGGCCATGCCCACCCGAAGGTGGCCGAGGCACTGTCAAAACAAGCAGGGATTCTTTTGCATGTATCGAATCTTTACTATACCGAGCCCCAGACGGAACTGGCTGCCACACTGACGGAAAAAAGCTTTGCAGACCGGGTATTTTTCTGCAACAGCGGTGCTGAAGCAAATGAAGCGGCCATTAAGCTGGCCCGTAAGCATTCCAAAGATAAAGGTGAAAACGGGCGTTACAGAATCGTTTCCATGGAACAATCTTTTCATGGCAGAACAATGGCCACCCTTTCCGCTACCGGTCAGGAAAAAATTCGAAAGGGGTTTGAACCTATCCTGGAGGGATTCGATTATATCCCCTTTAACGATATCGATGCATTGCGCGATGCGATCGACGCGTCCACGTGCGCTGTTTTGCTTGAACCGATTCAGGGGGAAGGAGGGGTTCGTTGTCCTGACCCCGAATATCTTAAATCGGTAAGACGTTTATGCAACGAAAAGGGCGTACTTTTGATTTTCGATGAAATCCAGACCGGTATGGGCAGAACGGGGAAGCTGTTTGCATATGAACATTTCGGTGTTGAACCGGATATCATGACCCTGGCCAAGGCGCTCGCCAATGGGCTGCCCATCGGGGCGATGCTGGCCAAAGAAGACGTCGCCGAAGCGTTTACCCCGGGGGCCCATGCATCAACCTTCGGAGGAACGCCCATTATCACCGCAGCGTCACTCCAGGTGGTCAAGATCCTGACAGAGGAAAATCTTATCCATCATTGCGCCAAAATAGGAGGCTATTTCAAAGAACGGCTCTCATGGCTCAAAAGCCGACATGATTCCATTGAGGATGTTCGCGGAATGGGACTGCTTTTAGGAATGATGCTCAATACAGAGGGCGAGCCTGTTGTTAAATCATGTATGGAAAAAGGATTTTTGATCAACTGCATCCAGGGGAATATTTTACGGTTTGTACCACCGCTGATCATCGAAGAAGAAGACATCGATGCACTGGTGGCGTGTCTGGATCATGTATTAGTTTGAGGATTCGATATTGATGACCAATCGTCATTCATCCATCGCCAATCATAAAGTGGGTTTGTCGTGAAAAAAGACATATTAGCACTTATTGATCTATCCAAGACTGATTTTGACATGCTTTTTGAGCGAGCGGCGGCAATCAAAAAACGGTTTCAAAGCGGCGTTCCCGAAAGATCTCTTTCGGGCAAAACGCTTGGTCTTATATTCGAAAAGCCTTCCACTCGCACACGTGTTTCCTTTGAAGCGGCCATGGTCCAGCTGGGCGGAACACCGGTATTCATCAGTGCTAAAGATACCCAAATTTCCCGCAACGAGCCGGTTCGGGATACCGCCAGGGTGCTTTCAAGATATTTGGACGGCCTGGCGATTCGAACGTATTCACAGGAAATTTTGACGGAATTTGCCGAGTTTGCGAGCATTCCGGTCATTAATGCCCTTACAGATCTTTTTCACCCATGTCAGGTCTTAAGCGATATTATGACGGTGATCGAATATAAAGGCCGCTATAATGATCTTAAAATCGCCTGGGTTGGAGACGGGAATAATGTCGCGCATTCCTGGGTCAATGCCGCGGCCGTTCTGGGGTTGAGGCTTTTTATGGCCTGTCCCGAGGGATATCTGCCTGATCCGGACATCATGAAAAGAGCCGAGGAGCGAAATACCGGGGAAATTGTGTTAATTACCGATCCTCTTGAAGCTGTAAAAAATGCCGATGTTGTATATACCGATGTTTGGGCCAGTATGGGACAAGAGAGAGAACTGGATGGGAGAAGGCGGACGTTCGAGCCGTTTCAGGTCAATCAGGCGCTTTTAAAAAACGCGGCTGAAAATGTCATCGTCATGCACTGTCTTCCGGCACACAGGGGTGAAGAAATCAGTGAAGATGTATTGGAAGGTCCAAACTCAGTGGTGTGGGATCAATCTGAAAACAAGCTTCATATGCACAAGGCGATACTGAGTATTTTACTGGGAGGAGATTCATAGTGTCTGTTACTGTTAAAAAGGTTGTGCTGGCCTATTCCGGTGGACTCGATACCTCCGTCATTCTAAAGTGGCTCATTGAAACCTATGGATGCGAGGTTGTGGCATTTGCGGCAAATATCGGCCAGGGTGATGAAGTCGATCAAATAAAAGAAAATGCATTAAATACCGGTGCCAGCAAAGTTTATGTCGATGATTTGCAGGAAACATTTGTAAAAGATTATGTTTTCCCGGCATTTCGCGCCAATGCGATTTACGAAGGAAAATATCTTCTGGGGACGTCTCTTGCCAGGCCGCTCATTGCAAAACGACAAATGGAAATTGTCGAAAAAGAGGGCGCCGATGCGGTCAGCCACGGCGCCACAGGTAAGGGAAACGACCAGGTCCGGTTTGAACTTGGCTATTTTGCCATAAATCCGAATATAAAGATTATTGCGCCTTGGCGGGAATGGAATCTTAATTCCCGCAGCGCGCTGATGGCCTTTGCCGAGCAGCACGGCATCAAAGTGCCGACAACCCATGCAAAGCCTTACAGCACCGACAGAAATCTTCTACACATCAGCTTTGAAGGGGGGCAGCTGGAAGATCCATGGATACAACCGCCAAAGGATATGTACACCATGACCGTTTCTCCCCAGGATGCTCCTGACAAATCAGAGATTATCGAAATTACTTTCGAACAGGGCGATCCGGTATCGATAAACGATAAGACAATGTCTCCGGCAAATCTTCTCAAGGAACTCAACAGGCTGGGCGGGCATCACGGCATCGGCCGGGTCGATATTGTAGAAAATCGTTTTGTCGGCATGAAATCCCGTGGAGTTTATGAAACACCGGGCGGAACGATTCTGAGGGCGGCGCATATGGCCATGGAGTCTATAACCATGGACCGGGAAGTGATGCACCTGCGCGATTCACTGATCCCGAAGTATTCGGAACTGGTGTATTATGGCTTCTGGTTTTCGCCTGAGATGAAGCTGCTGCAAAATATGGTCGATCAAACCCAGAAAAATGTTTCCGGCAGGGTGCGCCTCGAACTCTATAAAGGCAATTGCATGGTTCTTGGACGGCAATCCGAAAGATCTATTTACAGCCAGGATTTTGCGACGTTTGAAGACGATACCGTGTACAGCCAGAAAGACGCTGAAGGGTTTATTCGGCTGAATTCACTGAGATTGCGCATTCAAAAGCTGATGGAAAAATTTTGAAGCACCTAATAGATAGAGGTGGTTATGCCTGAAAAACTTTGGAGCGGCAGATTTTCGGAAAAAACCGATCGAATGGTTGAAGACTTTACATCTTCCATCGATATCGATAAACGCCTGTATGCTTATGATATCGAGGGAAGTATTGCCCACTGCCGCATGCTTGCAAAGACATCTATTATTTCAGAAGCCGATGCGTCGGTATTGATTGAAGGACTTGGTGAAATTAAAAGAGAGATCGAACGGGGTGACTTCCAGTTCGATCAAGGCCTGGAGGATATTCACATGCATATCGAGGCCAGGCTTATCGAAAAAGTGGGAAAATCCGCTCAGAAGCTTCATACTGCCAGAAGCCGAAACGACCAGGTTGCGCTGGATGTACGGATGTATTTGAGAGAAGAATCCGTCAATACCATTAAACGCCTTGGCGCGCTTTCAAAGGTGCTTGTGGATCTCGCAAAGACATATATTGATGTGATTTTGCCCGGCTACACACATCTGCAGCGGGCCCAGCCGGTGCTTTTATCCCACCATTTCATGGCATATTATGAAATGTTTTCAAGGGACATCGCCCGGTTTGATGACGGATTAAAACGGATCAACGTCATGCCGCTGGGCAGTGCGGCCCTTGCCGGAACAACCTATCCCATAGACAGGGAATATACGGCGCGACTTCTTGACTTTCCGAAGATATCGGCAAACAGCATCGATGCGGTTTCCGACAGGGATTTTATCATCGAATTTGTCTCAGCCGCAAGTATCTGCATGGTCCATTTAAGCCGGATGTCGGAAGAATTTATTTTATGGTCTTCATCCGAATTCGGATTTATCGAGCTGCCGGATTCCTTTGCGACCGGCAGCAGTATTATGCCTCAGAAAAAAAATCCCGATGTTCCCGAACTGGTGCGCGGCAAAACAGGGCGGGTTTTCGGAGATCTGGTTTCACTGTTAACGATGATGAAGTCATTGCCGCTGTCCTATAACCGGGATATGCAGGAAGATAAAAGCGCCTTATTCCAAACGGCAGACACATTAAGACAATGTATCGACATTTATATAAGAATGCTTCCGAAGCTGAAAATAAACCGTAAGGTCATGCAGCAGGCAACATCCAGGGGTTTTTTAAATGCTACCGATATGGCAGATTATCTTGTGGCCGGCGGCATGCCGTTTCGCCAGGCCCATGGCTGTGTCGGGGAGGCGGTCGCATATGCTTCGAACAAAAAAAAGGAACTCCATGAACTCACTTTGAAAGAGTTAAAATCCTTTTCTTCTCATTTCAAGAAAGATATCTTCAATATTTTGGGCACCGAACAAATGATCGATCGGAGAAAATCCATTGGGGGAACAGCCCTTGAATGTGTAAGGGAGGCTATACATAAAGCAGAGAAAGAACTCTCAAATAACGGATTGTCATGAAAAAATATTTAAAAAATGGTCTCGTTTTGTTGTGTTGTTTTTCAATACTGCTGGTGACTTTCCTTTCAGCATGCGGTAAAAAGGCTCCACCGAAGCCGCCAGTGAAAAAATCACAGGAACAAAGCAAAAAGGTTAAAAGCGACTCAGCTGGACATTGATTTCATCTCCGTAACTAACACGAATAGGATAATTATGCACCATTTTACTTACCGCGACAATGAATTATACTGCGAGGATGTTCCGGTTCGATTGATCGCAGAGAACGTCGGAACGCCGTTTTATTTATACAGCCATGCGACTTTAAAACGTCATTTTCTCGCCTTTGACGACGCCTTTGAGGGCATGGATCGACTCGTATGTTATTCTGCAAAGGCCAATACGAACCTTGCTATTTTGAAACTGTTTAAAAATCTTGGGAGCGGACTCGATATCGTTTCCGGCGGCGAGTTATATCGCGGTTTGAAAGCGGGTTTTTCTCCGGATAGAATCGTATATTCCGGCGTCGGAAAACGCGTTGACGAGATTGATTATGCGCTGGAAGCCGGCATCTTGATGTTCAATGTGGAATCTCTTGAAGAGCTCGAGTTGATCAATGAAAGAGCGGGCCTGTTAAAAACCAAGGCGCCGGTGGCAATTCGGGTGAATCCCGATGTCGACCCGAAAACACACCCTTACATTTCAACCGGACTCAAGAAAAACAAGTTTGGTATCGACGGGAAGGCGGCCATCGAAGGATACCATGCTGCCCGGCAGCTTAAACATATAAAAATAGTCGGTATTGATTGCCATATCGGATCGCAGATTACAGACGTTAAGCCCTTTATCGAGGCGCTGCAAAGTTTAAAAGACCTCATTGATGAGGTTAAAGAAATGGGGTCCAAAATTAAATACCTCGATATGGGAGGCGGCCTCGGCATAACCTATGACAACGAGTCCCCACCCCATCCCAAGGACTATGCCGGGGCTATTGCAGCGTCTCTCAAAGATGTTCGACTCAAACTGATACTGGAACCCGGAAGAGTGATCGTCGGAAACGCCGGAATATTGGTTGCCAAGGTTTTGTTCAGAAAATCAGGTACAGGCAAGGAGTTTGTCATTACCGATGCGGGAATGAATGATCTGATGCGGCCCACGCTTTATAAAGCCTTTCATGCCATCGAACCGGTCGCCCGTTTTGAAGGCCCGCAGATAACAGCTGATGTTGTGGGGCCTATTTGCGAATCCGGAGATTTTTTGGCCCTTGATCGAAAAATTGCCGATGTCAAAAGGGGTGATCTTCTGGCGGTGATGAGTGCCGGCGCCTATGGTTTTGCAATGTCATCCAACTACTGTTCAAGAATAAGAGCGGCTGAGGTTCTGGTTAAGGATGACGGATTTTATATCGTTAAAGATCGGGAGAGCTATATGGATTTGGTAAAAGGCGAATCGATCCCTCCCTTTCTCGAGGGGTAAAGCCGACTATGGATAAAATAGAATTTTACAAAATGAGCGGCAGCGGGAACGACTTTATCATCATTGATAATCGCCGTAACAGCATCGATGAAACAGGCCTTTCCGATTTGATTGCCAGGGTGTGCCGGCGAAAAATGGCGGTGGGTGCTGACGGGTTTATACTCGTAGAAAATGCCGACATGGCTGATTTCAAGTGGCGGTTTTTCAATTCCGACGGCAGTATTGCGGAGATGTGCGGAAACGGCGCCCGTTGTGTGGCACGCTTCGCACATTTGAACGGTATTGCCGGGCCGAACATGTCTTTTGAGACATTGGCCGGAATTGTTGAAGCCCAGATTATCGGTAATCGGGTTAAGGTCAAAATGACCGATCCGACGGAATTCAAAACAGACGATACCCTCGATCTTAAAAATGGTCCGGTTACCATCTCCAGCATTAACACCGGCGTGCCCCATGTTGTGATCGTCAAGGAGCGGATCGACAATGCCGACATTGTCGAAATGGGCAGAGAGATCCGATTCCATGAGCGATTTTCACCTGCCGGCACCAATGTCAATGTTGTTTGCCATATGGCAGATAATACCATAGCCATCCGGACATATGAACGCGGCGTTGAGGATGAAACATTGGCCTGCGGTACAGGATCTGCCGCCGGAGCCATTGTGATGGCCCATAAAATGAAAATAGGATCTCCGATAAATGTTCAGACGAAAAGCGGTGGATATCTCAGCATCTTTTACAGAGAAAAAGAAGGCAGATATTATGATATTTACCTGGAAGGAGATGCACGCATCATTTACAAGGCGCAACTCTGGGAAGATGCCTGGAAAGAATAATGGCTCATATCGCATATATCGGGGTTGGCTCCAATATCGGCGACAAACTTTCAAACTGCAAAAAAGGGGTTATCACACTGGCTGAACGCCAAAAGACAAAAATAAAAAAATGGTCCCGATTCTACCAAACCGAACCCGTGGACTATAAAGATCAGGATTGGTTTATCAACGCCGTTGTCAAGATTGAAACCGATATGGATGCGCTTCAACTGATAAAAGAAATTAAATCCATTGAACGTGCAGCCGGGCGAACGGATATTACCGTGAAATTCGGTCCAAGGATACTGGATATGGACATTCTTTTATTTGACGATATCGTCGTAAATTCCGAAGGTCTGATTATTCCTCATCCCAGATTGCACCAAAGGCGATTTGTTTTAAAACCAATTTGTGATTTAGACCCGTCCATTGTTCATCCTGTTCTAAACCAAGAAATGCGATGCCTGTTGGCTGCTTTGGATGAAGATGGGCAAAGGATAATTGAATATCAATGCGACTTTTAATTTTATTGGGTCTTTTATACTTGGGCTATCGGTTTTTGAAATCCTGGATGCTTAAAGAGTCACCGGCGCGAAAACCGATATTTGAAAAGAAAACATCCGAGATCGATGATGTTATGGTCAAAGATCCTTATTGCGGCGTATATTTCGCTAAAAAAGACGGTGTGCATTTGAGCGTGAATGGTGAGAACTTCTATTTCTGCAGCGAAGAATGCAAACATAAGTTTTCAGACAAGCAAGCAAAGGGATAATATAAACGGGGAGGCCTATGGGATGAAATTTTTTATTGATACTGCGAACATTGATGAGATTAAGGAAGCGCACAGCATGGGCATGGTTGACGGCGTGACGACCAACCCCAGCCTGATTGCAAAAGAAGGGCGCGATTTTGAAGAAATCATCGAAGAAATCTGTGAAATCGTCGATGGCCCTATCAGCGCAGAGGTGGTGAGTACCGATACGGAAGGGATGCTTGAAGAGGCGCGCAAACTCTCAAAAATTCACGAGAACATTGTTGTAAAAATTCCCATGCTGGTGAACGGCTTGAAAGCCACACGAAAACTTTCCGAAGAGGGCATCAAAACAAATGTAACGCTGGTGTTTTCACCGCTTCAGGCGCTGATGGCTGCAAAAGCAGGGGCGACGTATGTAAGTCCATTTATCGGCCGCTTGGACGACATCTCCCAGGAAGGTCTTTTGCTGGTTGAACACATTGTCGAAATTTACGGCAATTATGCCTTTGATACTGAAATCATTGTTGCAAGTATTCGAAATCCCCTACATGTTCTGGAATCTGCTTTAATGGGGGCTGATATTGCCACGATCCCCTTTTCCGTGCTGAACAAATTGGCGGCACATCCCCTGACCGATAAAGGCCTCAAGGCATTTCTGGATGACTGGAACAAAGCCAAGGGAGCTCAAAGCTGAAAGGCGATAAGCATAGGGCAGAGGACAGAAGAT
>JAJDND010000059.1 GCA_022340885.1 Desulfobacterales bacterium
AAAATGGTGTTGCCTCTTGTTGTGATGCAGCCTGAATCGATTCAACTGGTCGATCAAGCCATGTCCGGAAATCGACTCATTGGCCTTGTAATTGCTAAAAAGCCGGTGGAAGGAAATGTGGATATGCGCGAGCATCTGAACGTGATAGGGACCGTCGCATTGATCCTTAAAATGGCGAAAACAGAAGACAGTAAGCTGCAATTGCTGGCACAAGGGCTGGGAAGATTCCGAATTAAAGAATACACGCAGGTCAAACCGTATCTTAAGGCCCGCGTCGAACACATCCAGGAGATTGAAATAAAGGACAAAGAGGTTGAAGCGCTGATGTCCAATATGATCGGACAGTTCTCGAGAGTTGCCGAGCTTTCTCCGGGTCTACCCCAGGAAATCGTGGCGATGGCCAAATCGATTCAGGATCCCGGAATACTGGCCGATATGATTTCTTCGACCATCAACTCCAGCATTGAAGAGAAGCAGCAAATTCTGGAGACCGTTGATGTCAAAAAGCGCCTCAAGGTAGTGACGCGACTGTTGAACTATCAATTGGAAATCCTGGAACTCGGCAATAAAATTCAATCCCAGGTAAAAGGGGATATGGATAAAAGGCAGCGGGAATACTATCTTCGCGAGCAGCTCAAAGCGATTAAAGAAGAGCTGGGTGAAAAAGATGAGGCGGCTGTAGAGATCGAGGATTACAAGGCTAAAATCGAGAAGATGGATCTCCCCGAGGAGGCGCGAAAGGAAGCTGACCGGGAACTCAGTCGGCTGTCCCGGATGCATCCGTCTTCCGCCGAGTATACGGTGGCATCCACATACCTGGATTGGCTGACCGCACTTCCCTGGCATGAAAGCACCCAAGATACCTTGGACATTGCAAAGGCCAGAAAAATACTGGACCAGGATCATTTTGGTCTGGACAAGGCCAAACAGCGGATTCTGGAGTATCTTGCGGTACGCAAGTTAAAGCCGGAGTCAAAGGGCCCCATTTTGTGCTTTGTCGGTCCCCCCGGTACCGGAAAAACATCCCTCGGGCGTTCCATCGCCAATGCACTGGACCGAAAATTTTTTCGGATTTCATTGGGCGGCGTGAGGGATGAAGCTGAAATAAGGGGACACCGGCGCACCTATGTCGGAGCGCTTCCCGGCCGGATTATTCAAGGAATTCGACGAGCGGGATCTAACAATCCGGTGTTTATGCTGGATGAGATCGATAAAGTGGGCAGTGATTTTCGTGGCGATCCATCGTCAGCGCTGTTGGAAGTACTCGATCCGGAACAAAACTATTCCTTTTCCGATCATTATCTGGACGTCCCTTTTGACCTGTCAAAGGTGATGTTTATCACCACCGGCAATATACTGGATACCATTCCTCCAGCGCTATTGGACCGGATGGAGGTGCTGAAGCTTCTCGGGTACACACTTGAAGAAAAACTAAAGATTGCAAATCGTTACCTTATTCCACGCCAACGAGACGCCCACGGGCTCAAAGCCGGCCAGATCAAATTTACCAACGGCGCGATCAAACATATTATTGCCGGCTATACGCGCGAGGCCGGTTTGAGAAATCTTGAACGGGAGATTGCAAATATTTGCCGTGGTGTTGCCGCAGGTATCGCGGAAAAGAAAGTGAAATCCGTGACCATTAAAGTTGAAAACGTCTCCAATTATCTGGGAACTGAAAGGGTAACCCATGAAGTTAAAGCCAGAACCTCAATTCCCGGAGTCGCTACCGGCCTTGCCTGGACGCAAACAGGGGGCGAACTTCTTTTTGTGGAAGCCACTTCCATGAGAGGCGGCAAAGGGTTGACCTTGACCGGACAGCTTGGAGATGTTATGAAAGAATCCGCGACCGCGGCACTGAGTTTCGTTCGGTCCAATGCCGTTTCCATCGGTATTCCCGACGATTATTTTGAAAAACACGATATACATATACACGTTCCGGCAGGCGCTATCCCAAAGGACGGACCATCGGCCGGTGTGACCATGCTGACCGCCCTGGCATCGCTGCTGACCAATAAAACCATTAAAAATGATCTTGCCATGACCGGTGAAATTACGTTAAGAGGACAGGTTTTACCGGTCGGCGGCATAAAGGAGAAGGTGTTGGCCGCACACCGCGCGGGTATAAAAACCATCATCCTTCCAAAGTTAAACGAAAAAGACTTGGATGATATTCCCAAGGAGATTCAAAAAAAGATAGAGTTTAAACCTGTGGAAAAGATGCAGGATGTTTTAAATATCGCATTTGATAAAAGGTAATGATCATTTATTTTTTCAAAAGACACTACCGGGCTGTTTATCGATTCATTGTTTTTTGCAGTATTTCAGGATTTTTCCTTTATGGATGTTCAACCGTAGCGCCGCCTGCTGTACCACCGGGTTATCCCAAACCCTACAAAATGGGAAGGAACTGGTACACGCCTCTGCCCCATGCCGGGGGATTCACCCAGTTTGGCAAGGCATCATGGTACGGTAGGGAATTTCACGGGAAAAAAACGGCCAACGGTGAAATTTACAACATGTACGACATGACGGCCGCCCACAAAACCCTTCCTTTTGACACATATGTCAGCGTGTGGAATTTAAAAAACAACAGAACCGCTGTCGTCAGGATCAACGACCGCGGGCCGTTTGCCAGAGGAAGGATCATTGACCTCTCTTATTCGGCGGCCAAAAAACTCGGTATCGTCGGACCCGGCACAACGGATGTAAAAATTGTTGCGCTGGCCGGACCCGGTGAGACAACCGCGAGCGCCGGAAAGACGCCGTCTTATCCGGTTACCGATCTATACCAGGGAAACTTTACGGTCCAAATCGGTGCATTCGGGGATCGGGAAAATGCCGAGAAACTTCGCAATCAGCTTGCCCGAACCTATCAAAATGTCTACATTACGTCCTATTCCGATGGCAGAGATACCTTTTACAGGGTTAAAGTCGGCAGGTATTCAAACCTTGCCCAAGCCAACAGGTTTGAAAGCATGATGATCCGAAAGGGGTATAAGGATGCGTTTGCGGTGGCGGAAGATAATTAGTTAGTGTCCATCATATTAAATACTTTTAGAAACACAATTTCGGAATGGGCCTGTTCTTTCCAACGATCCCTAAGCCGCTCAAACAGCATCCGATTTAAAAAAAAGATTATCCATTCCGCTCTTTTTAAAGATTTAGAAGAAAAACTCCCCGAGGGCTCGATGTTACAAACTTACCAGTGGCCGATATTTTTTCGTGTATAGTCTTGATGATTGGAGAAAAGAAAAAGCAAAAAGTTGTCTTTTTGGACCGGGACGGCGTTATCAATCGCGATTCTCCGAATTACATCAAAAGCTGGTCCGAATTCGAATTTTTACCCGGCAGCCTCGAGGCAATTAAAAAGCTTACGATGAACGGATTTGTCGTGATGGTCATCACAAACCAGTCGGTCATTCATCGGAAAATGATATCGTTAAAAGCGCTGGAGCATATTCATGAAATGATGAAAAAAACCGTTCTTTCGAGGGGCGGTGACATCAGAGATATTTTTTTTTGCCCCCATATACCCGAAGACCAATGCGACTGCCGCAAGCCGAATACCGGCCTGATTCTGAAAGCTCAGGAAAAACACCGGATCGACCTTAAATCGTCGATCATGGTGGGAGACAGCGCAAAAGATATCGAGTGCGCGCGAAATGCCGGTTGCGGCACCGTCATTTTAGTCAAAACCGGCAACGGTGCTTTGGCTGAGAAACAATTAAAAGAAAAAATGATCCGTCCGGATGCTATCGTTCAAGACCTGTTGGAGGCCGCCCATTGGATCATCTCCCGCAATCCGCCGGCGACTTCCCCCGGCCCCTCGCAATCCCATGAATAGCTCCATCCCCACAACCACCCTTGAAGGAGAGCTGGAAAGAATCACTTTCTTCAACGCCGAAAATCATTATACCATCGCAAAATTAAAAGCCAGCAAAACCAACAGCCTGGTTACGATCGTCGGTACCATGACGGCGGTGAAAGCCGGGCAATTTCTCAAAGTCGAGGGGACTTGGGAAACCCATCCCAAGTATGGACAACAGTTTAAGATTCAGTCCTACAAAGAAACGCTGCCTGAAACCATCGAGGGCATCAAAAAATATCTCAAATCCGGGATTGTCAAAGGTATCGGTCCGTCAACGGCCGACAGGATGATCCGCCACTTTAAAACCGATGTTTTTAATATCATAGAGAAATATCCGGATCGGCTCGTAGAAGTCGACGGCATCGGAAGCGCTAAAGCCGCAACGATATGCAGTGCCTGGAAGTATAATCATGCAGCGCGGAATCTGATGGATTTATTGCAGGAAGCGGGCGTTAAAACATCCTATTGCGCAAAAATGCTCAAACATTACGGCATAAATGCGGTGGATATTGTCAAAAACGATCCTTTTCGCCTGGCTTCCGATATCCCGGGAATGGGCTTTTATCTGGCGGACAGGATTGCTTTGAAGCTGGGCGTTTCGCTAGATGACCCCAAGCGCATAAAGGCTTGTTTGGTTCATGTCTTGCAGCAATCGTCCAATGAAGGACATGTGTTTGTCTATGAGGCGCAATTGTTTGCGCATTGCAGCCGTTTTTTCGGGTTGGACGCCGATATCGTTAACCATGCCATTGAAACCCTGGTCGACGAAAAGAAACTGGTGGTTGAAGATCAAGGGGAATTTTCCGACAAAAGAGCCGTTTACCTGAAAGAATTCTATGACGCGGAAACCGGGATATCCGACCACGTGAAAGCGCTGCTGTCCGTTCCGGTCGTACCGCCTCCAATCGATTCAGAGCGTATTTCAACGGAGGTGCAAAAAAAATTGGCCATCGCCTTATCCGAAGAGCAAATCGACGCCCTTGAAAAAATACTCTCCCATCGGTTCACCATCATCACCGGCGGTCCCGGAACCGGCAAAACAACGTTGATCCGATCCATCAGCGCCATATTCGAGGCCCTGGGGAAACGGGTGCTCCTTGCGGCGCCGACCGGACGGGCCGCCAGACGGTTGTCCGAGGTGACCCGGAGGAATGCAAAAACCATCCATCGATTGTTGGGGATTAACTTTCAGGACGGTGCGTTTTTAAGAAACAGGGATAACCCCCTTGATGGGGATGTGGTGATTATCGATGAAGCATCAATGGTCGATACCCTTTTGATGTTTCATCTGATGAACGCCCTGCCCGTTACCGCCGTATTGGTGTTGGTGGGAGATGTTTTTCAGCTTCCATCCATAGGACCCGGCAACGTGCTTAAAGACTTTATAAAATCCGCCCGGATTCCGGTTTTTTATCTGAAAAAAATATTCAGGCAGGCCTGTCAGAGTCCAATTATATTGAATGCCCACAGGATACGCAATGGTGAGGCCCCGGTTTTTGTGCCGATGGACGAATCAGACCGGCTTTCAGAATTTTATTTTCTGGAAGAAAAGGATCCGGCCAAGGTTGTTTCCACCATCGTTGAATTATGTACCCAAACAATGCCGCGAGATTTTTCTTTGGATCCATTGCACGATATTCAAGTTTTAACGCCGATGCACAAAGGTGTTGTGGGCACCACACATCTCAATCAGGTGCTGCAAAAGGTCGTGAACCCGAATCCGGTTGTGCTTGAGACCACAGGCAGTGCGTTTAAAATCGGGGATAAGGTCATGCACCTTAAAAACAACTATCAAAAAGAAGTGTTTAACGGAGATATCGGAACCATCCGGGCAGTCGATCCCAAAGGAGAAAATTTTTCGGTGGATTATTACGGGAAAACGGTCAATTATGATTTTACGGAAGCGGACGAAGTGTCTTTGGCATATGCCATATCGGTTCATAAATCCCAGGGTTCGGAATACCCGGCCGTTATATTGCCGCTGATGACCCAGCATTATATCCTCCTTCAGAGAAACCTCTTATACACGGGGATTACGCGGGGAAAGCGTCTGGTCATTCTCATCGGCACAAAAAAAGCCATGACAATCGCTTTGAAAAACGATACACCCAAAAAGCGGTTGTCCGGCCTTGCGTTCAGATTGACACAGAGCAAATTGTAAATGTAAATGAAAGATCTTGACAATGTGTATTATTTCAATTAGTTAAAATTCAACTTTTATTAAGGTGGAAGTGGGATAAATATTTAAATAAAAACAGTTAATTAGGTGATTATTATGGCAGTTCCAAAACGAAAAAAATCAAAATCAAAGCGGGATAAGCGGCGGACCCATCAAAAAATTTCAGCACCGAAACTGACGAGTTGTCCCCAATGCGGTGATGCCAGGCTCCCGCACCATGTATGCTCCAGCTGCGGTACATATAAGGGGCGCACAATCATCGAAGTCGAATAATTTTGATCGTTTCGAGCAAAAATGATTTTTGACCCGCTTTGTCGGCATTTTTTAGAACTTGTAAAAATATTTTTGCTGTAAGAAGGGCACACAAGGGGATGGCATGACAGAGCAACAACTATCCATTGTTATCGGCAGCGATCATGCCGCGTATGCTTTGAAAGCAAAGATCAAAGACTATCTTGTAAAAAGATCCATCGATGTCCGGGATGCCGGTTGTCACAGTGAAGCTTCGGTGGATTACCCGGATTTCGGGATCAAGGTCGCGACCATGGTTTCAACGGGCAAATTCGAAAAGGGCATACTCATGTGCGGCACCGGAATCGGCATGTCCATGGTGGCCAACAAATTTCCTCAAGTCAGGGCGGCGCTGTGTAACGGTTTGTTTGCCGCCATGATGAGCAGAAGACACAACAATTCCAATATCCTGGTTATGGGGGCGCGTGTTATCGGGGACATCCTTGCCATGGAAATAGTGAAAGTATGGTTGGAGACTCCTTTTGACGGCGGGCGGCATCAACGGCGATTGGAAAAGTTTGATCGAATAGACTAGGACTGTTCCGATAATGAAAAACACATTGGACTTTATCAGCGTTATCGAAAAAACAGACCCTGAAATTGCCCGCGCAATTTCCATGGAAATCGACCGCCAGGCAAACACGCTGGAGCTTATCGCATCGGAAAATATTGCCAGTCCGGCCGTCATGGCTGCTCAGGCAAGTGTTTTTACCAATAAGTATGCCGAAGGGTATCCTGATAAGCGCTACTACGGCGGATGTGAAAATGTCGATGTTGCGGAAAAACTGGCGATCCATCGGGTAAAAAAACTATTCCATGCCGCATATGCCAATGTTCAGCCGCATTCGGGCTCCCAGGCCAACATGGCGGTGTACTTTTCACTGCTGGATCCGGGAGATACGGTCCTTGGCATGGATTTGTCCCACGGCGGTCACCTTACCCATGGAAGTCCGGCCAGCTTTTCAGGCAGGCTGTACCATTTTGTTCATTATGGCGTAAATGCGGATACCGGAACCATCGATTATGAAGCGTTGGCGCGATTGGCCAAACAACATCGACCGAAGCTGATCGTTGCCGGCGCCAGTGCGTACCCCCGTATTATCGATTTTGACGTCTTTGCAGACATCGCAGCATCGGTAAACGCTTACCTGATGGTGGATATGGCTCATATCGCCGGCCTGGTGGCTGCCGGGCTTCATCCGTCCCCTGTGCCCTTTTCGGATGTCATCACATCCACAACGCACAAAACGCTCAGGGGTCCCCGAGGCGGTTTAATTCTGGCGAGGACCGACTACAGCACCAAATTGAACAAGCAAATATTTCCAGGGATCCAGGGCGGGCCGCTGATGCATGTCATTGCCGCGAAAGCGGTTGCCTTCAAGGAAGCCCTGAGCGACTCCTTTAGGACCTACCAGAAAGATATCGTAACCAATGCGAGGGTCCTTGCCAATCATTTGATGGACAGTGGCATCCGGCTCGTTTCCGACGGAACGGACAACCACATGATGATTGTCGATTTGCGGAACCTGGATATCACCGGCAAAGATGCCGAAGATGCCCTGAGCCGCGCCGGGATTACCGTCAATAAAAATGCCATCCCGTTCGAGACGCGGGGACCGATGCTGACCAGCGGCATCCGGATCGGAACCCCTGCCGTGACTACCAGAGGCATGAAAGAATCCGAGATGGAGACCATTGCAAGGCTTATCGCCCACGTGCTCAAAAACCATTTGGATGAAAACATCATAGCGGCAACGAAGAAAAAAGTTTTCGAGATTTGCGAAGCATTTCCGCTGTATCGCAGTTTGAACAAAGAGGGGGTGTTAAATGTTGCCGGAGAGTGACAGACCGTCGTGGGAAGCCTATTTTATGGATATTGCATTTCTTGTTGCCAGGAGGGCGACATGTCTTCGTCGTGCCGTCGGCGCCATCATCGTCAAGGATAAAAGAATCTTGTCAACAGGTTATAATGGTGCGCCGGCCAATATCAAACACTGCCTCGAGACCGGATGCCTTCGGGAGAAATTGAATATCGCATCGGGAAAAAATCACGAGCTTTGCCGCGGCATACATGCCGAGCAGAATGCAATAATCCAGGCCGCATATCACGGCGTTACCATAAAGGGCGCAACGCTTTTTTGCACCAATCTGCCTTGCTCCATCTGCGCCAAAATGATTATCAATGCGGGCATAGCCAAAATCTGCTACGCGTCGGGATATGCAGATGCCATGTCCAAGGAAATGCTGGCGGAAGCCGGGGTCGATGTCGTAAAGATCGATCCGGGTTCGTCCGGGTCGAGGAAAAAAGATCCTGCATCGGATATAGCGAATTAGATTATAGGGGGAATTCATGAAGTGCCCATTTTGCGGAGAAATTGACAACAAGGTGATTGATTCCAGATTGAGCAAAGACGGAAATGTCATTCGGAGACGCAGGGAATGCATTATCTGCAGCCGCCGGTTTACCACCTATGAACATATTGAAGAAATTCCTGTTATGATTATTAAAAAAGATGGGCGCCGTGAAGTCTTTTCCCGTGAAAAAGTGCGTTCGGGTCTTCAGAAAGCATGTCAAAAACGAAAGATCAGCATGAATGTAATCGAAGATTTCCTGGATGAGCTGGAAAGGGATCTTAGAGAGACCGGGGAGAAGGAGATACCGTCTCACACCATTGGTGAAAAAGTCATGGCAAAACTCCATGAAATCGATGATGTCGCTTACGTGAGATTTGCGTCGGTATACAGGGAATTCAAAGATGTGAATGATTTTGTTTCCGAACTTAAAAACCTTTTAAGCAATCATTAATTGCGGCAAATTAATAACCCATCGAATTCATAAGAGATCGGGTTAGTCGTAACATTTTGACAATTACAGAAGACAAACGTTTTATGAAGATGGCGCTCGATCTTGCCAAAATAGGGGAGGGCTTTACATCGCCCAACCCGATGGTGGGTGCCATCATCGCTAAAGACGGAACGGTCGTCGGGAAGGGGTATCATCAGGCGGCAGGGAAAGCGCACGCTGAAGTCAATGCCTTGGAGGATGCCGGCAGTTTGGCCCAAAACGCAACCCTTTATGTGACGCTTGAGCCCTGTAATCATGCAGGACGCACGCCTCCCTGCACCGAAAAGATTGTCAGCGCCGGTATTCGGCGAGTGGTTGCCGCCATGACGGATCCCAACCCGGGAGTTAAGGGCGGCGGATTGGAGTATTTAAAGAGCCGCGGCATACTTGTCACGTCAGGGGTTTGTGAATCGCAGGCAAAAAGACTGAACGAGGCGTTTATAAAATACGTTGGATCAAAACGCCCCTTTACGATTGTTAAATGTGCTGCGACCCTGGACGGACGAATCGCAACAAAAACAGGTGATTCCAAATGGGTTACCGGAGAAGAATCCAGGCAGTTTGTTCACCGGCTCCGCCATGCCGTTGATGCCATTATGGTCGGCATCAACACCGTCGAAAAAGATGATCCTAGTTTAACGACACGGATCGCATCGCCTTCCAAGAGCTTCACGCCCAAGGACCCGATACGGATTGTTCTCGACACCCGCCTTCGTATTTCTGAAAAAGCAAAACTCTTGCGGCTTCATTCCCGTTCTGATACGATACTCGTCATCGGCGACTCGGTTGAAAAAGATAAAAAAGGCAGATTGGAAAAAAGTGGCGCCAGAATCATTGAAATGCCGGTAAAGAACGATCTCATTGACCTTGACCGGCTGATGGATCGCCTGGGGTCATTGGGGATTACCAGTCTCCTTATCGAAGGTGGCGGACGGGTCATTGCATCCGCTTTATCTGCCGGGATTGTCGATAAAATATACTTTTTCTATGCGCCGAAGATTTTGGGAGGAGATGACGGCATCCCAATCTGCAAGGGACCGGGTGCGGACGTCATGAACCATTGCATTGCCGTTAAGGATATCCGGGTTCGGCGCTTCGGCGACGATGTCATGATCGAAGGATATATCCAAAATAAAATCGTGGAACGATTTTATGAAACTCCTGCAGGTGAACCTGCGGAACATAGTTGATGAATCATGTTTACAGGCATCATAGAAGGGCTCGGGACGATTCGTGAAATACGGCCACAAGGGCAGGGAAGCCGCATGACCCTTGATGGGGATTTTGCCCTTGAAGGGACAAGAATCGGGGACAGCATCTCAGTCAGCGGTGCCTGTTTGACGGTGGTGATGATAGACGGCAGACGCGTTCAGGTCGACGTGTCGCCGGAAACGCTTTCAAAAACCACCTTTGGAAAAGCCAGAATCGGCGATCGGGTGAACCTTGAACGAGCCCTTCGTCTTTCAGACCGCATTGACGGCCATCTCGTTTCAGGCCATATCGATGGAACGGGGACCGTCGCGCGCAAACAACGAAAGGGGAATGCGACGCTTATCGCTTTTAACGTACCGGAAGCGATTTCCCATTACATCATTCAGAAAGGATCTGTCGCTGTGGACGGCATCAGTCTGACCGTCAACAATTGCGGGATCGGTCGTTTTGAGGTCGGCATTATTCCCCATACGGCCAAATTGACGACCATCAGCTTTAAAAAAGTCGGCGATCTTGTCAACATCGAGACAGATATGATAGGAAAGTATGTTGAACGTTTTATCACGGGAAAACCCCGTGATAAGGGAGAAAAAGGACCCGGCGGCGCCTTAGACATGGCGTTTCTTGTCAAAACCGGGTTTGTGTAACCGGTCAATTCGGTGTGATGCCCATGTTTATAATATGTAAAAACATTTCCGGTTTATCCGGATGAGGAGATCAGCGAAAGAAATGCCGTTAATAACTATCGAAGAAGCAATCAAAGAAATAAAGCAGGGACGGATGGTGGTCCTCGTGGATGATGAAGATCGTGAAAACGAGGGCGATCTGACCATGGCTGCGGAAGCGGTTACCCCTGAAGCCATTAATTTTATGAGCAAATACGGAAGAGGACTGATTTGCCTGTCCATGACCGGAGAAAAGTGCGATTCTCTCAATCTTCCGCTGATGGTCGAACACAATACGTCAAGGTTTCAAACCGGTTTTACGGTTTCCATCGAAGCCCGATGCGGCGTAACCACCGGCATTTCCGCGGCGGACAGGGCCACAACCATTCTCACAGCCGTCGAAGACGATGCCAATCCAACGGATCTTGTGAGACCCGGTCATGTTTTTCCGCTGCGCGGTAGAAAGGGCGGTGTGATCGTGCGTGCCGGCCAAACGGAAGGCTCGATAGATTTGGCGCGGCTTGCCGGTTTAAAGCCTGCCGGCGTGATTTGTGAAATCATGGATGAAGACGGATCCATGGCCAGGATGCCGGCACTCGAAAAATTCAGCGAGAAACATGGCATCGGCATCTGTACCATCGCGGACCTTATTGAATATCGTATGCGCACGGAATCCTTTGTAAAAAGAGCGGCTGAAACCATCATCCCAACGTCGATTGCAGGAGAATTCAAGGCCATTGTGTATGAAAATGAGGTGGACACCTTGTTGCATTTTGCAATGGTTAAAGGAACCATTGACCCTGAAAAGCCGGTACTTGTCAGGGTTCACTCGGAGTGTCTGACGGGAGACATCTTCGGTTCAATGCGCTGCGATTGCGGAGAGCAGCTACAGACAGCCATGGAAATGATCGACCAGGAGGGCGCCGGCGTGATCCTGTATATCCGGCAGGAAGGTCGCGGTATCGGGCTTGTGAATAAAATAAAGGCCTATGCGCTTCAGGATCAGGGCCTCGACACCGTCGAAGCAAATGAGCGCCTTGGATTCCAACCGGACCTGAGAAATTACGGCATCGGCGCTCAAATTCTGGTGGATCTCGGCGTGAGGAAGATGCGGCTCCTTACCAACAATCCCAAAAAAATGGTCGGTCTGGACGGTTATGGCTTGAGCATTGTGGAGCAGATAGAAATCGAAACAGAACCCAATGAATACAATCGCCGGTATTTAAAGTGCAAACAACTCAAGATGGGCCACATGTTAAATGTGGATACCGTGTCTTAGTCGTTACGAAAAACAGGAAAGAGAAACGAGGAAACAGGATAGCGCAAGCAGAAGAGAAATCACGGGAGGAGGAAAAGTTCAATGCCGAAAATTATCGAGGCCAAGCTTCTTGCCGAGGGTAAAAAATTTTCACTTATTGTCAGCCGTTTCAATGATTTTATTTCCGACAGGCTTCTTGAAGGGGCCTTGGATGCATTATTAAGATCCGGTGCCAAAGATGAGGATATTGACGTCGTCAAGGTCCCCGGCGCCTTTGAAATCCCGTTGATGGCCAAAAAAATGGCCGAAACAAAACGGTACCACGCCGTTATTTGCCTGGGAGCCGTCATCAGAGGGGCTACGCCGCACTTTGAATATGTCAGTGCCGAGGTGTCCAAGGGCGTTGCGGCCGTCGGCCTCGAGACCGAAATTCCGGTAATATTCGGCATTGTGACCACGGACACCATCGAGCAGGCCATCGAACGTGCCGGGACAAAAGCCGGCAATAAAGGATGGAGTGCGGCAATGGCGGCCATTGAAATGGCAAACTTGATGGAGGTTGTCGACCAGGCATAACCATGGGAAATCGTCGCAAGTCACGAGTACTTGCCATGCAGGCGCTCTTTTATATGGACATGAACTCGAATGGCTCGAAAGAGATGCAGCTGGAATGTTTTTGCGCGAATTTCAGCCTTTCAAAAAAGGCCCGCCCCTTTTTTCTCAAGCTGGTAAACGGCGTTCTTCAAACAAAATCAGAACTTGATTCAATCATTGAGAATTTTTCCGATCACTGGAAAATTGGTCGCATGGCATGCGTAGACAGGAACATTATCAGAATTGCCGTGTATGAACTGATGTATTGCCGGGATATCCCATCCAAAGTATCCATCAACGAAGCCGTCGACATCGGAAAAAGATTCGGTACCGAGGAATCCGGCGCATTTATCAACGGAATCCTCGACAGCATTCGCTTGGCCCTTGAGAAAAACAACATTAAAGTAAGTCTCGACATAAAAGATGAGTGAAGATACAAGGCAGAACAGCTGGGATCATATAGAACGAAGATGCCCCAGACTCGGCGGGCCGGTTTCCTTCGGCTATTGCCGGACCAGTAGCGATGCTCATTCGGTCTGCTGGAAAATACTTGATTGCTGGTGGGAATCTTTTGATGTTGTGACGTATTTGAAACGATCGCTTCCCGAAGAGCAGTTTAATCAACTCGTTCATGCAAAGCCGAGACCGAAAATCGTCAGTCTCTTCGAACTTATGGAACAGGCAAAGAAGCGAATTTTGTGAAGCGATGACCACCTTAAAAGGAGGATATTTTGATTATTAAAGAATTGGCGGTCGGTCCGTTGATGGCGAACTGTTTTATTTGTGGATGTCCGGAAACCAAAGAAGCTGTCGTCATCGATCCGGGAGGAGATGCGAACAGTATCTTGCGTTCCCTGGCCGATGATACATTGAAAGTAAAATATATTATCAACACCCATGGGCATTTCGATCATGTCAGTGCCAACGGGAAAATCAAAGATGCCACCGGCGCCGACATCCTCATTCATCCCCTGGATGCGCCCATGCTTACAAACCTTTCGTCAAATGCAGCGATTTTCGGCATTTCAGTGGAAAATTCGCCGCCATGTGATCAAACCATCGAAGAAGGCGATACCGTCTCTTTCGGCAATGTCACCTTAAACGTGATCCATACACCGGGGCACACCCCGGGCGGGATCTCTCTATTTACAAACGGTTTTGTGTTCGTGGGAGATACGCTTTTTGCCGGTTCCATCGGCCGTACCGATTTTCCCGGCGGAGACTTTAACACCTTGATATCGAGCATTCAGACAAAGCTTTTTAAGATGGATGACACGGTAAAGGTCCTTTCAGGGCACGGTCCGGAAACAAGCATTGGAAGGGAAAAGCGGTACAATCCTTTTGTGGGGGGCGGTTAGACCGGCGGCTTCAGTCCAAAAAGAAGGTTTCACCATGGCGGATATCGATAAACCGGTGGCTTAACCCTTCCTTTTTCAGTTCTCTTTTAACGTCGTTCGGAGGGAAATGGACGGGTTCGTCACCCAGGCGAAACGTTCCCCAATGCACGACCATCATCTTTTTGGCATCCAGCTCTTTAAAGGCGCGAACCGCTTCGGGGGGATTCATATGGCTGGATGCCATGAACCAGCGCGGTTCATAAGCCCCAAGGCAGATGACCACAAGATCGATATCATAATCCTGCCCAATTTCCGAAAATCCGTCAAAATATCCGGAGTCGCCTGTGACATAAATTGTGTGCCCGGTGGATGTTTCGATGATATACCCTCCCCATAGCGACCGGTTGGGCCCCCGAATAGGGTTTCGCATGGTCCAGTGGTTACTGGGCAGAAAGGTGATCGAGCGATCATTCTCCCGATACACATCATACCAGTCCATTTGTGTCCGATTTTTCATATTCAAATCTTGAAACACCCGATGATGTCCCAAGGGCGTGATCAGGTGGGTGGTTTTATCCAAAGCGGCCAGCGTCGATTTATCGAGGTGATCGTAATGGCCGTGGGTGATCAGAACATGGCCGGGGGCCGGGATTTGGTTCGTGTTGAATGCAAAAGGCGAAAAATCCTCGATAAACCATGACAGTCCGGAAAACATCGGATCCACCAGCAGGTAGGTGCCGACGTCTTTGATCAGAATGCCAGCATGCTTGAGAAAAGTAATGCTGAGGCCATGATGCGCCTGTATAGGCTGCCAGTTTACGGCAACGGGATGAACAACCTGGTCTTTTAGATACAGGTTATATCGGCTTGAGCTGAGCTTCCATTTCAACAATTGCAGAAATCTTCGTTTCCGTAACGGGCCGATGGGACTGATGAAGATACCGTTGCCGTGATGCACCTTATTCAATGCAATCTCTCTCAAGCTGCGTCCGTTCAAGGGCGTATAATGCAAGTGGTCGGTTTCCATCTAAAACGCACCAAGCTGGCAGTTCTTTATTTTGATCCCCATGGTTTCGCAAGCGCCGCTGACGGCCATTTTCCCGATGTTAAACCGGGATGCAATCTCCCAAGCATCCTTGCAAGAGAGTCTTCCCTGGGAAAGCGATCGGGAAACTGTATCTTTCAGATTTTCCTCGATACTGTCCCGGGGCTTGACAATCTTTTTTTGGGGCTGATATCCGAACAACCCCAGCTGGCATTTCGTTAACTTGAAATTCATCAGATCAGCCGTCTTGCCCACCTCCTTTGGCGAAACCTGCAATGCTTCTGCAATTTCAAATGCCACGGCACAGGGGATATTTTTGTCTTTGGTGTGTTTTAATATTTCATTTTTAATCGAGAGATCGGGCAATGCATCGGGCCCGTGCTTTTTGAAATAACTTTCACCCTTTTTAAGTTTCATCACATACTCCTTCCTTGAACTTGAACCCCGGTTAAGTAGTAAATTCGGATTTAACTGGGCAGGCAAAAATGAGCATTTTTCAAACCTTTCAGAAATCGCCATTTTTCTTGAATTTCAGTGTGCCGTCTGTTATTTATATAGTTAGGTATTAAAGAGTATCCTGCAGCTTATGGAAGCGAAGCGGACGTGAGCGCCGAAACCGTGTGACGGCGATTCCGTCTCGATGGGCGGCAGGGTACTCTTTAATATTCGGCCTTATACAATTGCAACAGTCGAATTAATTATTATCAGGTCATCATGCCTTTTTCAATAGAACGAAAAAAAACACGCAAAATTAGAGTTGGAAATGTCTGCGTCGGCGGTACTGCGCCGGTTAGCGTCCAATCCATGACCAACACATTTACCCAGGACGTTCCGTCCACCGTGGCTCAGATCCACCGCCTGGAAAAAGCAGGATGTGCAATCGTCAGGGTGGCGGTTCCCGACCATGAAGCGGCCCTGGCGATTTCTTCAATTAAACGGCAAATTTCCATACCGATAATTGCCGATATCCATTTCGACCATCGTCTGGCAATCGCTTCGGCAAAATCCGGCGCCGACGGTTTGCGAATAAACCCGGGGAACATCGGCGGCAAAGACAAAGTCAAAGCGGTCATCGATTGTGCAAAAGCGGTCGACATCCCTATCAGAATCGGGGTAAATTCCGGTTCTCTTGAAAAAGATCTTTTAAAAAAATACCATGGCGCAAGTCCGGAAGCAATGGTAGAAAGCGCCATGCGCCATATTGATCTGTTCGCCTCATTTAATTTTGTCAATGTTAAGCTTTCCATAAAGGCTTCCGATGTTCATCGAACCGTCAATGCATACAGACTTCTTTCTTCCAAAACCGATCTGCCGCTGCATGTGGGCGTCACCGAAGCAGGAGGACTCTATTCCGGGATCGTCAAATCTTCTCTGGGGATCGGGATGCTTCTCGCAGAAGGCATCGGAGATACGATTCGTGTTTCTTTGACCCGGGACCCGGTGGAAGAGATCCGGGTCGGATACGAAATTCTCAAGGCACTTGACATTCGCCGATACGGACCGGATATTATATCCTGTCCGACTTGCGGCCGTTGTAAAATCGATTTGTTTCGTATCCTCGAAAAGGTCGAAAACGCTTTAATGCTGAAGCCTTTGCCTGTCAAACTGGCCATTATGGGTTGTGTGGTAAACGGGCCGGGAGAGGCAAGAGAAGCGGATATCGGTGTTGCCGGCGGCGACGGCATCGGAATTCTTTTCAAGAAAGGCAACGTAATTAAAAAATTTCCCGAGGACAAAATTGTCGAGGTGTTACTGGCTGAAATTGATAAACTTGAACGAACAAAATCCTTTGAAAAATAAAGTTTCTATAAAATTCTAATTTTGGTTCAAGCAGTCAATCAAGGAAATCATAAATGGGAAAACAAATCAAGACCGCAATAACGCCGACCCGGGCCGAAGATTATCCTCAATGGTATCAAGAGGTGGTCAAAGCATCGGATTTGGCGGAACGATCACCGGTGAGAGGATGCATGGTTATCAAACCCTGGGGATATTCTCTTTGGGAAAATATTGTGAATGTAATGGATGGCATGTTTAAAGAAACAGGGGTTAAGAATGCCTATTTTCCGCTGTTTATCCCCCTTTCTTTTCTCGAGAAAGAAGCGGAACACGTGGAAGGTTTTGCAAAAGAATGCGCTGTCGTAACCCACCATCGGCTGGAAAAAGGAAGCCGGGGCGCTCTTGAACCCGCCGGCAAATTGGCTGAGCCGCTGGTTGTCCGGCCGACTTCCGAAACCATCATCGGAGATTCTTTTTCAAAGTGGGTGGCCAGCTATCGGGACCTTCCCATACTGATCAATCAGTGGGCCAATGTCGTGAGATGGGAAATGCGAACACGCCTGTTCCTGCGAACCAGTGAATTCTTGTGGCAGGAAGGCCATACCGCCCATGCCACCCAAAAAGAAGCCGTCGAGCGGACACAGCTGATGCTCGATGTTTATGCAAGGGTGGCTGAAGAATACCTGGCCATGCCGGTGATTAAAGGGAAAAAATCAGCCTCCGAAAGATTTCCGGGAGCCGTCGACACCTTGTGTATCGAAGCAATGATGCAGGATAGAAAAGGACTCCAGGCGGGCACATCGCATTTTTTGGGACAAAATTTTGCGAAGGCTTCGGGGATCAAATTTCAGACCGATCAGGAAACGGAAGAATACGCTTGGACCACATCCTGGGGATCATCGACCCGCCTTGTGGGGGGACTCATCATGACCCACAGCGATGATGACGGCATTGTCCTTCCGCCGAAGGTGGCTTCTTCGCACATCGTCCTGATGCCCATTGTCAGAAGGCCGGATGACCGAGCGAGCGTGATGGAATTTATCGAATCGCTGGCAAGAGAACTGAAGGATAAAACCTATCATCATCGCCGACTTGAAGTGGAAATTGACGACCGGGAGATCGGCGGCGCCAGGGGATGGGAATGGATAAAAAAAGGGATACCGGTTCGAGTGGAAATCGGGCCCAGGGATATGGCCGAAAATTCCGTCTACGTCGGACGCAGGGATAAGCCGTACAAAGATAAGGCGTCTATAAATAAAGACCGTTTTGTTGCCGAGATCACCGGTTTCCTGGATGAAATTCAGGACGGACTTTTTGACCGGGCCTTGTCGTTTAGAAAGAAATACACGGTTTCAATTGATGACAGGAATGAATTTTATGATTTTTTCACGCCAAAAAACCAGGAAAAACCCGAAATCCATGGCGGATTTTCATACAGTCACTGGTGTGGAGAAGAAGATTGCGAGGCCAGGATTAAGGACGACCTGAGCGTGACCATTCGATGTATACCTTCAGACGGCGTACCCGAAAAAGGAAAGTGCATATGTTGCGGCCGTCCCGGCATCGGCCGCGTGGTCTTTGCCAAAGCATACTGATTTCAAAACATGATCCGTATTAACGATATTATCGATAAAATAACCGAATATTACCCGGATGTGAACCTGGACATCATTGACCGCGCCTATATTTATTCGGCCAGGGTTCATGACGGGCAGGTTCGCCTTTCCGGTGAACCCTATTTGTCCCATCCCCTTGAAGTGGCCGGTATCCTGGCGGATATGAAACTCGATGTCGTCAGTGTCGCAGCGGGTTTGCTCCATGATGTCGTCGAGGATACACATGCTTCCACAGAAGAATTATATGAAATGTTCGGCAAGGAAATTACCCATATCGTATCGGGTGTGACCAAGTTGAGCGTTCTTCCTTTCAGCAGCAGCTCTCAGGCGCGTCAAGCCGAAAGTATCCGGAAAATGATCCTTGCCATGGCGGATGATATTCGTGTCATATTGATTAAGCTGGCGGACCGGCTTCACAATATGAGGACGCTGAAATATCACTCACCGAAAAAAAGGGAAATGATCGCCAGGGAAACGCTGGACATATATGCGCCCATTGCAGGCCGGCTCGGTATTTACTGGATAAAAAAAGAGCTTGAAGATACTTCGTTTATGTACCTCCAACCCGAGGAATACGCTCAAATCGAACAACTGGTCAATCGCGACAAGGAAGAAGGTGAAAAGTATATTGAAACCGTCAAAGCGCTGATCAAAGCGAAAATGGATGGACACAACCTTGAATGCGAGGTCCTCGGAAGGTACAAATATTTTTACAGTATCTATAAAAAAATGATCTCCCAGCATCTTGAATTCGAAGATGTTTACGATATCATCGCATTTAGAATCGTTCTAGACACGATACCTCACTGTTATGAAGCGCTTGGGGTGATTCATTCGCTATGGAAACCGGTTGCCAATAAATTCAAAGACTATATCGGTGTCCCCAAACCGAATATGTATCAGTCCCTTCACACTACCGTTATCGGCCCCTTCGGGGAACGAATAGAGATTCAGATTCGGACATGGGAAATGGACAAGGTCGCCAAATCAGGTATCGCCGCGCACTGGAGCTATAAAGAAGGGCTTCGCCTCGATGAAGAGACGACCAAAGCTTTTTCATGGATACAGAATCTGGTTGAAAACCAGGAAAATTTTAAAAATCCCGATGAATTTCTGGAAAATGTTCGCATCGATCTTTTTCCGGATGAAGTTTATGTTTTTACCCCTCGAGGAGAAATCAAGACGGTGCCCAGCGGCGCTACCCCTGTGGATTTTGCTTATTTAATTCATACGGAAGTCGGAAATCAATGCATCGGCGCCAAAGTGAACGGCCGTATCGTCTCCTTGCAATATGAATTGAAAACCGGTGATACGGTTGAAATTTCCACATCGAACAAAAGTCATCCCAGTAAAGACTGGCTCAATTTTGTCAAAACCGTGAAAGCGCGGTCCAGGATCAGGCAATGGATCAAGACCCAAGAAAAAGAGCGGAGTATCACCCTCGGCCGGGAAATGTGCGAAAAGGAATTCCGTAAACACCGGCTTAATTTCAATACGCTTTTGAAATCGGAAGACATGGAGAAAGTGGTAGAGCATTTCGGATTTAAACATGTGGATGATTTAATCGCAGGCGTTGGTTACGGAAAAATTACGCCGCTGCAGATTATTCGAAGGATCGAGCCGAAACCGGATGAAGAACCGTCAGAATCTTTCTTGAATAAAATCATCAGCCGCGTCAGAAAGAGAAAGCCGAAAATAGGTGTTACGGTAAAGGGCGTCGACGATATTTTAATTAAATTCGGCAAATGCTGCCAGCCCGTGCCGGGAGATCCGATTACCGGCTACATCACCCGGGGTTTCGGTGTAACCGTTCATCGGATGAGTTGCGTCAATGCCTTAAAAATGAGTCCTGAACGGCAAATAGACGTGGATTGGGATATGGCAACGGCGGATACCTATCCCGTGAAGATCATGGTTCGTTCTTATGACAGGGTGGGCTTGTTAGCAGATATTACTGCAAATATCAGCAAAAACGGTGCCAACATATTGAGCGCAAACACGCAAACACGTGAGAGCAAAATCGTCGATAGCTTCTTCACCATTACCGTTGAAGATACCGATCATTTAAACAGGATTCTTGCGTCCATAAGAAAAGTGAAACATATTCAAGCTGCCAGAAGGGTGGACAGATAGTCGCTATTTATGATGCTTTAATGATGTTCCCCGATTTAATGCAGCTGGTGCAAACCATTATCTTTTTGACGCTGCCTTTATACAACGCCTTTACCCGTTGGATATTTGGATTGAAACGCCGTTTCGTTATATTATGTGCGTGACTGACGTTATGACCCACAAGCGGTTTTTTACCACATATTTCACATATTTTAGCCATGATGATTTCTCCCTGTCAATAGTAGAACTGGTACCGATATATCATCAGAGTATGAATGTAAAGTTTTTTTTCTAATTTTGAGACTTTTTTGTTAAATTATCTTCGCAAAGGGCAATATAACGGAGCGCTTTTTCATGGACGCCGACATCCGGATAATTGGTTAAAACCGATTTGAAACGTATCAGAGCGGCCTTATAATGTTTGGCTTTATAATAAAACAAGCCGACGTAAAAGTCGTGTCCAGCAAGGCTTTTTATGCAGACTTTCATTCGTTCCCTGGCCCTGTATGCATATGGATCGTTGGGGAACTGCCGAATAAGGCGTTTGAACGTATCGAGCGCGTTTTTCGCAGCAGTCTGATCCCTGTCTACGGTGTCGATTTGATCATAATAACAGCGCCCGATTTGATAAATAACATAGGGAACGGCTTCATTTCGGGGATGAAGGTTTTCAAATGACTCATAAGCCGTTACGGCCTCTGAATACTCTTCAAGATGGTAATACGCATCCGCGATCTTCAGTTCAGCCAGAATAACATACTTGCTGAAAGGATACCAGTCCTTAAGTTTTTCAAAGGAATCAACGGCTTTTTTGTAATCCTCGTTGTTAAACTGATCCATTCCGTCACTGATCAGCTCCTGCGCATTCTTTTCTTCCTTGGGTTTACTAAACCATGCACAGCCCGAAAATACAAACAGCGGGATAAGGATCAAAGGGATGACTCTTTTCATATTCTGTGATCGCCGAGCTATTTATTGCTGTCAATTTGTTATGCAACCACTTCCAAAGGATTTCCGGCACCGGCGCCGGAAACCGTCGGAATCGACATGTATCACTATCAAGGATTACCGTTAACCTTTTAAAATCATTTCTTCGAGTCTCGATTTGGCAACGATACCGATGATCTTGTCCAGAACTTCACCGTCTTTAAAGAAAATAAGCGTCGGAATGGACTTAATGCCGTACTTGGTGGGCGTTGCCGGATTGTCATCGACATTACATTTTGTGAACTTAACTTTGTCGCCGAATTGTACAGCAAGTTCTTCGACGACCGGTGCAATTGCCCGGCACGGTCCGCACCACGGCGCCCAGAAATCGACCAAAACCGGTTTGTCGGACTGTAAAACCTCAGATTCAAAACTGCTATCGCCTATTTCAAGAATATCTGTTGCCATTAATTATTTTCCTTTCCTTGTTATTATAAAAATTGTGGATTGATGGTGTCTTAAAGATTAGGGGAAATATAGTAGCCTGTGGCTGTCTTGTCAACCTTTCAGAAGAAATCCGACCATTGCGGTTTTTCTTTGAGCGGAATTAAATCGGCATAAGGTGGGTGCATTCCCTGCGGCTTCTCGGAGCGAAGCGGATGTGTTGTCGAAAACGTAAAATGGAGATTCCTTTTCGGCAGGGTTTCAGGATAATCTAAATTTGGAGCGGCGCTTCGTCGAAGATTCCCAACAATGGCTAGCTTAGGCCGTTATTTTTTATCGCCAGCTTAAACTCCCGAAAAATAGATTAGAAGTGGTTTCAAAACCCCCTCTCGGGCTCAATCTCTGTATTGGACTGAAACGGCCAATCCTCGAAATATTCCCGATATTCCTGCGGTTGGCCGTTTCAGTCCGCCTTGACCTTAAGCCCGATTGAAGGTTTTGAAACCACTTATAGGCATTCATCAATGTTTGCGGGCATGGAGACGCTCCATGTCCGCAAACAATCCTCTCTCACCATTCAATAAAATTCCGTTCGGGTGGGCCCCCGTCTATAAGACGACATACCGGTCACACCATTCAATCATTTCTGCATTTCTCGCCTGCGTGGCAAAATCCTTGAATCCAACGCCCGGTACATCACCGGAAAGATTGTTTGCCCGAAAGCTGACATCGCAAACCGATAGCTTGGCTTTACCAACCAGTTGTTCGAATTCCGGCTTCTGGGTCAAAAGCACCCCTTTGCCGGTAAAAAATATCCGAACATTTTTTCCTTTATCATGAGCGGCGCTGGTTAAGGCAATGACATAATCAAGGTGGTTCGCTGAACAGACAAGAATCCCTAAATTGTCGGCCATAATGTTTGTTCCTCTTTATCGTAAAGTTGAAATCTGATCATTCGATGTCACGTTACCGATTGTTCATTTCAAAATCCGCATGTGGTTGATTTTTTATACTTTCCTCTCCAATTGAAGCGAATGGAAAACGGCTACCACCAGCATATGACGCTGTCATGGGAAAAAATATCGTCCACCAGTGCAGGCCAATCGGTGTTCCCTTCATATAGGACGACTTTTTTTGCCCCTTCGTCCTTTGAAAGACCTTCCACGAACGTTTTTGTCGTATCGTCAGGTTCTGTCCGAATAATGTGCAATACTCTCATCATTTTGCCCTCTAAAAAGGAATAATTAAGTCCGCCTCTTTAAGCTTGACCATCATATCCTCGATGCTTATCGGTTTAAAGCCGTATTTTTCGACGTTGGCCGGATTATTCGAATACCGTTCTCCTTCCATCTCGTCGATAAATTCCATGTTTTCTCTGTAAGCTTCGTCCATATTTCCAATCTCATGATTCAGTACATACATCTGGACGGAAGCGGCTTCAAGGAGCAAACCGAGGCTGGTTCTGAGCCCCTCATATTGCTGGTCCACTTCTTTGATGAGCACAGCGATATTTTCCATTTGAAAAATCACCCCCCTTTTTTGATCAAATATCTTGTATAGCCGGATTCATCCTCCATGCCGAGAAAGTCGTCGCCCTGCTTTTTGGCATAATCGGGAATATCATTTTTTGAGCCCGGATCTGTTCCCAAAACCTCCAGTACTTGTCCGGCCTTTAATTTTTTTAATGCCTTTTTGACCTTGAGCAGCGGCATCGGGCAGCTCAGTCCACGGCAGTCTAATGTTTCATCCGGCGTAATTCCTTCTACCATAGCAAAAATCCTCCTTTAAAATTATGTATCGAAAATTTTATATCTCCACAACAAACTTTTCCGTCTCTTCATTCCAGGTGGTAATGAGATAGTATGCCAGCATAGTTACAATTACCAAAATCACGCTCCATTTATAGCTGATAAAGTTCGGCATAAAGACTCTATAGCCCATGAACGAGGTGAGACCTGCCGAGCTCCTGATCCATGCTTTGAATAGCGAAGTGGACAATGCAAAAAAGACCACGGCCAGCATCAGCTTGATTTGACCTTCACCGGCCCGCCATACGGAACCGCTACCACAGCCGCCCGCTATCACCATACCGACTCCAAAGATAGCGCCTCCCACCAGGCCTCCGAACCAAAATGCCTGGGGAACATAAACATTTTCTCCGCGCACGCCCGAATATTTAAGAGCTGCAAATCCGAGAGCACTGATAATGACGGCGATGGCGATGGCTCTTGGCACCTGGCTTTCACCGGTCATAAAAGGTTCTCGAAATCCCCTGACAAAACAAAACCGGGTTCTTTGAATAATGATGCCAAACGCAATGCCGCACAGCAACAGGCCGCCGACACTTGTATAAGCATTTTTACTGTAAATCCATGTACAAACGACGGCGGAAATGAGTACGAGCGCTCCTAAAAAGGGCTCGATTTTCAACCAATCAAAGTCTTTTTTTGCTTTGTCTTCCGCGACTTTGATGGACCCCGAGGGAAGATGCTCGATCTCCCAGTAGAGATACCTCAGCCCCAAATATGCGCCGATGATCAATCCGATCATCATGGCAATCCCGCTGGCGGACATGGCGCTGACGGCTGAGAAGAAACCGCCCACATTGCAGCCGCCGGCCATTGCCGAACCGATACCCATCAATGTTCCGCCGGCAATCCCTTTCCCGAGTTCTAAAGGAGGCGCTTTGCGAATGGCAAATTGCCTGGATAAAAGGGCGGATCCAAAGGCGCCCCACAGTAAGCCCAGGGTAAGAATGGAGTTTGTTGAAATCAGCGGCGACACTGGTTTTTGTGCATAAATTCCCACGGAACTGAAAAACCAGTCACCCCAGTTTCTCAGTCCGCCGGCAACCCCCCATGGCCTGGCCCAGGCAAACGTAATGACACTCATGATGCCGATCAAAATGCCGCCGAGCCACATGGGCCAGTTTTCGTCAAAGACTTTTTGGTACCCGCTGATCAGAATTTCGTTTAAAACACTTGGTTGATTATCATCGTTCATAGTAATTGAAACCTCACAAAATTAACTAACATCCCTCGTCATCTATAATCTTAAATCCACTGTTCTTCTGTTGGCTTGCAGCTGGTTTCGGTGGCTTCGGAGGCGGTGCCGGAGACAACCCGGTTTGTGTTTCTTGTCTGGTTGAGACATCCGGCAAAACCAGATTGGCATTCTTTTCCACCTTTTCAGCCAAACCGAAAATGACAGCCTGATCATAAAACCGCCAGGCTTTTAGGGATGTGGGATCGGCTTTAACCGCTTTTCTGAAATATTCTTTTGCATCCAGGTATTTTCCTCTGGCGTATGCTTCCTGACCGAATCGGATCATCCGGGCGGAAAGCGCCTTGTCCGGCTGGCAAACGGACGCGTCCTGAGCCGCAACATGGGTCAGGGGTGGAAAAATTATGGTAAGCAAAAAAACGATTGCCGCTAACATAGACCATTTTGACTTCACGACACACTCCTTTAAAAAAGCTACGTTTTTCGTAACGCGTTAGCCTTTTAAGGTCGGTTTGTTTCAAAGGACTAACGGGTTACCCTCATTTAGACTTCCAGGCAAATTTATTTTTAGACGAATTCCCATGAATGTGCAACCGCTAATTAAGTATCAAAGCACAACAATATGGTCAAGCACGATTCCGTTTTCATATCCGTGTTCAGAGTTCGGAGTTCAAAAGCTACCCAAGGGTAAAGGTTGAATGCTTGAACCCGGAAAACGGAATCAGCTGAATCCTGAACACCGACTCCTGAACACTGAATCGTGCAACCATACTCAGTGTTCAGGGGTTGATAATCCAGAAATTCGACGTTGTGGCGATACGTTAAGTAAAACACTTCTATACACTAAATACGCAATGCTTGGTAAAATATCGTTTTTACGAATTCATCGATATTGACAATGAAAAGGTTTTCTTATACAGTGCGCCTGGTTTTAGAAAATCCTTATGAGAAAATGAGTAATATTAAGGAGTAATCATTATGAACGACTCGGACGGCAGTTGTAGTTGCCGCAAAAAGACACAAAAGACAGCACAAAAAGATCTTGATGATCCTGGACCGTGGCGGTGTTACCCTGCGGCTCTTGATGTGATCGGTCGGTTTGCCAGCAGCGCATAGCCCACCGGTTCGCCTCTGGCCGCGAATGGTCTCCAAATGCGGTTGAAACAGAGGTGAGCTATGAAGACCCCACTCGATGTTTCCGACATCCGTAATTTGATTACGTCCGGAAACGCCAAATCCCTTAAAACTTACTGCGAATCGAGCCACCCCGTGGTGGTGGCCGAGATGATCTCTTCACTGAACACCGGTGAAGCATGGGACGTGCTCCGGCATGCCGGCTTTCAGACCCGTTCCGATATCTTCAGTCACCTCAGTGATGAACTTCAAGTGGATATCATCGGTGCATTAGGCCGGGGAGACATCGCCCGGCTGCTTGCCGATATGCCTCCGGATGATCGTGCGGATGTGTTCAAACTCCTGCCTGAAGACCGGCGTGAAGAGGTTTTGCCCGCCATAGCTCAAGCCGAGCGGGAAGACATACGCCGTTTGTCCGCCTACAAGGAAGGCACCGCCGGTGCGGTAATGACCTCGGATTATGCGACCCTGCCCCCGGAATTGACGGCATCGCAAGCCATCGATCGACTCAGGGAGATCGCGCCGGACCGGGAAACCATCTATTATGCCTATGTGGTGGATGGGCACCGTAAATTGATCGGTTTTATATCCTTAAAAGACCTGATTATTGCCCGGAAAGAGGCCCGGATCGGGGAGATCATGCACCGGGACGTGATTTACGCCCGCGTTGAAGATGACCAGGAAGATGCAGCCCGTAAAATTCAGAAATACGATCTTATCGCCCTGCCGATTATTAACGGAAATGAAGCGCTGGTCGGCATTGTCACACACGATGATGCCCTTGACATTATCACCCAGGAACAAACAGAAGATATGGAAAAATTGATGGCGATCTCCGGTCGTCACGAAGCGGCCGCCTACATGAAGACGCCGGTCATTAAGCATTTCAAAAACAGGGTCTTATGGATCGTAGTACTTGCCTTGTTCGGATTTATATCCGGTGCTATCGTCCAGAAATTCGAAGGGCTGCTGCTGCAATTTGCCATATTGGTCACATTTATGCCCATGCTGGCGGATACCGGAGGAAACACCGGGAGTCAATCAGCGACCCTGGTCGTTCGGGCACTGGCTCTTGAAGAAATTACCCATAAAGACATCGTGCGAATTCTTTTGAAAGAGGCCCGAATCGGACTGCTTCTCGGCGTATTGCTCGGGGCCATTGCTTATGGACGCGTTCTTTTTTTCGGTGCGGGGTCTTCCGGACCAGCTGGTTTTTCAATCGGCATGATCGGCGTTGCTGTTTCGGTTGCCCTGACATTGCAAGTGGTCACCGCAACCATCATCGGTGCGTTACTTCCTCTGTTTGCGGCCAGATTAAAGCTCGATCCTGCCGTAATCGCGAGCCCGGCGTTGACGACCGTTGTCGACATCACCGGTCTGCTTATTTTTTTTATGACGGCCAGGATCATATTAAATATTTGAGATTGACAAAAATACGGTATAGATTGTATTATAAATTATTTATATATTGCGGAAGGCAATGAAGTCTGCCTGAATTTTTCATATCTTGCATAGAGGGGATAGAAATGATGACTTCTACTTATAACGGGTAGGAGTTAATCACCAATATCTGCTTTGCCCTTCGCTGCAGATACAAACGAGTATAACCCTGCCCGGATTCAAACTGAGCAGGGTTTTTTTGTATCTGTTAGGCCAGCATGTCCAATATATTCTCTACACAGGAGGTGGCGTCGTCATGGAAACTCGATTTGCTGTGATGAAGGATCGGCTTGTTGGTGTTGTCGACGATCTTTCCAAGATAAACAGCAATAGGGATAAGCGACTTGGAGAGATAACCGAAAAACTGGCGCTGGAGCAGTTCAACCTGGTGGTAATGGGGCAATTTAAACGCGGAAAGTCCACATTTATCAATGCATTGATCGGCGCTGAGATCCTTCCGACATCCATTATTCCGCTGACGTCCATCGTCACCATCTTGCGTTACGGTCAAAAAGCCAAGGCTATGGTGCGTTATTTGGATGAGAAAGAAGAGGAGATCGACCTTCCGGATATTCCGAAATTTGTGACTGAAAAACGAAACCCCAAGAACAAACTGCGCGTCAAAGAAGTGGAAATCCTCTTTCCTTCGGATTATTTGAAGGACGGGGTGCGGATCATCGACACCCCCGGAGTGGGTTCGGTGTTCAAACATAATACGGATGTGGCCTATGCGTATCTGCCCTACGTCGATGCCGGTGTCTTTATCGTTACGCCGGACCCGCCGCTGGGAGAGGCCGAGCATCGATTTTTAACGGAAGTCCGGGAGCATGCCGACAAATTTATTTTTGTATTAAACAAAACCGACCTTGTGGAAGCGTCGGATTTAAGCGAATCCATGGATTTCACCACCAATCTTATACAAGAAGATCTCGGGCAATCCGTCAATCTCTATCCGGTTTCGGCCAAATTCGCGCTGTTAGGAAAGCTAAAGGGTGATACGGATAAATTAAGCCAGTCTAATATGTTGGCTTTTGAAAAAGATCTCAAAGATTTTTTACACCATGAAAAGGGAAAAACCTTTCTTCGTTCGGTCATCGGATCCCTTTTAAAATATACCGCCGATGAAACCATGGCGTATAAGATAGAGCAGGAAGCCGCCCGACTATCGGTGGAGGAGTTAAAAGCGAAAATCGCCACCTTTGAAAAATATGCCGAGACTGCTCAAAAGGATCGGGATCGCCAGAATTTTATTTTAGAAGGACATATGAGAAAGCTCCAACAGAAGCTGGATGATAATTTGGCCGGGCTTGCCCAAAAAGATCTGCCGGTTCTTTTGAAAAATATGGAAGAAAAATTTGCCGAAACAACCGCCCGACACATCAGCAGTCATGAACTTGAAAAGGAAATGGAAGAATTCGTTTTTAACGAAATCATGGTCACATTTAACAGGGTCAGGCAAAAAGAAGCGGAAAAGATCGCCGGAATTCTTGAGCAAATTTACCTGGATATCGCAAAACGCACCAATGATATCATTGAAAACATCGTAAAGATGACATCCGACCTGTTCCAGGTGGAGCTCAAACCCTTTACCACTGTTGAAAAACTATCAAAAAAAGGTGAATTTTATTTTTTGTTAAAAGACGATCCGGGCGCCATCGAACTCATCGGGCTGTCGATCCGTTTTGCCCTGCCGAAATTCATGGCCAAGGGGATTATTTTAAAGCGGATGAAAGATACGGTTTCCGGCCGATTTGAAAGGCACTGCGGCCGGGTAAGATATGATCTGCTCCGGCGGGTTGAAGACACCAGCAGAAACTTTAAAAAAGCACTGAATGAAAAAATCGACCTGACCGTTTCCACCATCCGGGAAGCTTTGAACCGAGCGATGGCGCTCAAAGATCAGAGTGAAAAAGAGGTTTCTCAGACGTTGTCCACGCTTTCAGACCGGTTATCGAATGTCGAAGAAATTCGCAATCAGCTTTATTCTTATCAAAAAGATGTTTCAGCAATGTAATTTTTGGATCCATTAAAAAAAATATTTAAAACCCATGGGCATGCGATGAACATGAAATTTGCTTGACATTCAATAATAGAACGTAGTTAGAGGCTAAAAAAATATAAGGCAATGAAGTCTGCCTGAATCGTCACCAAGCATTGAGAGACTAATGACTTCTACTTAAAATCGGGTAGAAGTCGCAGCATCATAAGATTTCTGCCCCATCCGGATAAACCGGGCGGGGTTTTTTTATACTGTTTTAAGATCCTGCCCGAAACATCCGAGCGGGTTTTTTATGCAGCGTAAAGGGCATTCAAAATAATTTTTATCAGGAGGTATAAATGGCGGCAAGTCTTTCTTTGATTATCGTTTTGGGATTACTGGCGGATTATATATTTCAAAAGGTAAAATTACCCGGTTTGGTGGGTATGCTCATCGTGGGAATTTTCGCAGGACCTTATGTCTTTAATCTCATGGCACCGGATATGATGAGGGTTTCCGCTGATTTTCGAAAAATTGCCTTGATTGTCATTTTGCTCCGCGCCGGATTTGAGCTGCATAAAGACACCCTGCACCGCGTTGGACGAGCCGCCCTCTTAATGAGCTGTATTCCCGCAATTTTTGAAATCGCGGGTGTCATTCTGGTTGCCCCGAGATGGCTGCATATCAGCTATGTGGAAGCCGCCATACTTGGTGCGATTTTAGGTGCTGTTTCGCCGGCGGTGGTGGTGCCGTTGATGATTGATTTCATCGATCGGGGCCGGGGCGCCAAAAAGGGCATTCCCACGCTGCTGCTGGCGGCGTCATCCATTGACGATGTTTTTGTCATTGTTTTGTTTTCGATTTTTTTGGGCATGTACGGCGGCGGTACGGTCAATATTTGGGCCAAATTGGGAGAAATACCGGTTTCCATTACGCTGGGAATTCTGGTGGGCGTCGTCCCCGGGTATTTTTTATACCGTCTGTTCACCAAATACGACTGGCGGCCCCCAAAACGGACCCTGATCGTTTTAGGTGTGGCCATCATCTTGACCTGGCTGGAGAAGGAGTGTGAAAAATGGGTGCCCATTGCCAGTCTTTTAGGGGTCATGGCCATTGGATTTATTATCCTGGAAAAATCCGAACCCATCGCACACTTAATTTCCCAAAAACTTAAAAAAGTCTGGGTGTTTGCCGAGCTGCTTCTCTTCGTTCTGGTCGGCGCCCAGGTCAACGTCAAGGTGGCCTGGCATGCCGGGCTTGCCGGTACCCTCGTCATTTTGGTGGGGCTTTTATTCCGCAGCGTCGGTACCTACCTTTGTCTGATCGGGACACCCTACAGTCTGAAAGAAAGGGTTTTCTGTGTGATATCCTATATCCCCAAGGCCACTGTCCAGGCGGCCATCGGTGCGGTTCCTTTGGCCGCCGGTGTGGCTGCAGGAGATCTGATTCTTGCCGTTGCCGTCCTCTCCATTCTGTTGACCGCACCCCTCGGGGCCATCGGAATTATCATTTCAGGAGAGAAAATTTTGGATTACGGCGAAAGGTCCCCTTACAAATTCAAAGATCTCCGGACAAAACACGGGCTGCCGCGTGTGGGAGAACGGGTCCGGAGCAAGCAATTCGGTACGGTCTGGAAGATTATCGAAGAAAAGGAAGTATGGATGGACGGGTCGAACGCACATCGTATTCCCGGCATTTTTGTCAAATATTGGCGCGAAGACAGCACTTCGGGTCCCGGTACCGGGAAAACCATGTCATACCGGTACAGTCAGAATGATCCGCCTTTTGATAATTATTGGGAAATCCTTTATGACTGGTAAATTTTTTCCTAATTTTGAGATAGCTTCTCTAAACATCGAAACTTTTTTTAGATTTTTTTAAATGATGTATTTTTTCGGGCGAATAAAGGAAATATCGGAAATCATCAATGCCTTAGAGAAAAGAAAACATATCGTCATTACCGGAAATTATGGCATCGGCAAAACCGGACTGGCCAAACATCTATCTGACATAACCAAACAAAAATGTCAGTTTGTCTTTGCGGATTTCTCAAAAACGCCGTCAACGGTATGTAATGAAATCTTAAGGAAAGTATCCCCAAAAACGCCGCCCGAACATCGTCGCAAATATATGAAATATAAAACGGCAAGATCTCTGATTGCCGAGCTTACATTAAAGGACAACCGACAACCTGTCATTGTCCTGGACAATATTTCGGAACTCACTCATCAGAAACTGGCATTTATTCAACGGGTCGTTTTTTCTAAAAAACTCCTTATCATTGCAATCACCGAGGGTTTCTTACCGGAACGTGATTTGTTTCAACTTCGGGCGTGCCTGATGCCCTCTCACTTAATCAAACTCGGGAATCTCGGCACAAAAGACGCCGTTGATTTCCTTCGACATGCTTCCCGAAAAAACAGCCTGAACTGGTCTGAAACACACATCCGCATGCTGGCCGAGGTAACCGGAGGTTATCCTCTGGGAATGAAGGAGTTTGTGAAGCGGGAAATTAAATAATAAACCGGCGCAGCAGTAAGGCTGATACCGGGCTGATGCGCCATAATCCGTGATGGGTCTTGGCATTTTGTTTCGTCCCGACAAGGATATCAATCCCATGGATTTTTACAGCATCCTATTTGAAAAAGCCGAAGGAGACATAAAAAAAGAAATACCTGAAGCGCCCGTCTTTTTTGCTGATTTAAATCTCGATCAAATCATAGACGCCATTACCTCCGGCAAGGAGGAATATCATTTAAAACCTTTCTTTTATACTTCCCTAAAGGATGCCGGCGCGATCCGATATCGCCAAGAAATAATGCGGGATCTTGAAAACGAGGTTCTCTTCGAGCACATAAAATCATTCGCGGAAAAAATGCACAACGTTCGCAGGTATCTCGCCTTTGCAGATACGCTGTACTACAAATACCATCAAGAAGGATGGTTTTTAGAGGCCATAGAGATTTATTGCGAAGCAGTGACTTGCCTACAGCACGATTTAGATCTTGCAGACTTGAAATCGCGCGGCCTTTTGGCTTTTCGTAAATATTTGACGAACTACGCCGTTTCCCGCCGCTTTACATCCCTTGCGACGGAAACAGAAAAGCTCAAAACTGATCTGGCCGCTGTAAAATATTGTTTGATCATAAAAGGCAACCGCATCAAGGTCCGCAAATATGAATCTGAAATCGATTACAGCGCAGACGTTGAAAAAACCTTCGAAAGATTCAAACAGGGAGCGGTGAAAGATTACAGGGCCAAACTTCCAATGAACTCCGGTATGAACCATGTCGAAGCGAAAATACTCGATTTAGTCGCAAAGTTATATCCCGAGATCTTTTTAAACCTTGATAGTTATTGCGCGAACAACCGCAGTTATTTGGACCGAACCATAGACATTTTTGACCGGGAAATACAATTTTACATTGCTTATCTGGAGTATATCGCAAAAATCAAACAAGCAGGATTGAAATTTTGTTACCCTCAAATCACCGCCGCAAGCAAAGATATACATAATTATGAAGGCTTTGATCTGGCACTGGCCCATAAGCTCATTTCAGAAGAATTGCCCGTTGTCAGCAATGATTTTTTTCTGAAAGACAAAGAACGCATCATTGTAATCTCCGGACCGAACCAAGGCGGTAAAACCACCTTCGCCCGCACCTTCGGACAGTTGCATTATATGGCCGGCCTGGGCTGTCCGGTCCCTGGCAAACAGGCGCGACTCTTTATGTTCGACCAGTTGCTGACGCATTTTGAAAAAGAAGAAAGCATCAACAACCTCAGAGGCAAGCTCCAGGATGACCTGGTCAGAATTTACGATATTCTGAACCGGGCCACATCGAACAGCATTATCGTCATGAATGAAATTTTCACTTCCACAACTTTAAATGACGCGGTTTTTTTAGGGAAAAAGGTTATGGAGGAAATCGTGCAGTTGGATTTGCTGTGCGTCTTTGTAACCTTTATCGATGAATTGGCATCCCTAAGTGAAAAAACCGTGAGCATGGTCAGCACCATTGTTCCTGAAAACCCGGCATTGAGAACCTATAAAATCGTGAGAAGACCGGCAGACGGGCTTGCATATGCCATCGCTATTGCCGAAAAACATGGCGTCACTTACGGCCGGTTAAAGGAGCGGCTGACATCATGAAAACGTTTCTGATGTATAAAGACCGTGATTTTAACCTTCAGCAGAATTTGCCGGCCAATGAAGAAGCACTGATGCAAGACCTGGAACTGGAAACCCTTTTCAATGCCATGGCCCTCGGTGATGAATTTATATTTGAGGTGGCAAAAAAAGCGGTTATCGGCGCAATGAACACCGATCTTGAAACCATACGGTATCGCCAAGGTATTCTCAAAGACTGCCTGAAAAATTCAGCCATAGTCAGGGACATCTACCAGATTCCCATAGAATCGATGAAAAATAAAAAAAAACATTGGTATAGTATTTTCAGTTCTTCCCCCAGTGCGTTACTGGCCAATGCGACAGAGCTGATGCAGATGTTTGTGGGCCTGCTTATAAAACTTAAGAATATCGCCGATGAAAACGCAGATAAATTTGAGTCGGAAGGATTTGCGAGGTTTTTTGCAATGATTCGCAAAGAACTTGAAGATGAGTACATCGAAGACATTCAAGATCATTTGAGAGAGCTGAAATTTCGCGAAGGCGTCTTGATCAGCGCTGAACTGGGGGAAGGCAATGAAGGCAACGGTTATATGCTCCGCAAAGCCATTGAGAAAAAACAGCGTTGGATAAAACGGGTTCTGGTCAAAAAACCGCCGGTCTATTCTTTTTCCATCCATCCTCGAGATGAAGCCGGCGCCAGGGCGCTGTCGGAATTAAAGACGAGAGGGATCAATCTGGCAGCCAACGCACTGGGCCAGTCCGCTGATCACATCGACAACTTTTTTAAAATGCTGCAGGTCGAGCTGGCTTTTTATATCGGCTGTTTGAATTTATATGAACAGCTTGAACAAATAGATGAGCCCATATCCTTTCCCCGGCCGGCAACTCTCGATGAACGCAGACATTTTTCCCATGGCTTATACGATGTCTGTCTGGCCTTGACCATGAAACAAAAAATCATCGGCAATGATGTGAACGCCGACGATAAAGACCTCGTCATCATCACCGGCGCCAACCAGGGTGGCAAATCGACTTTTTTACGAAGCATGGGCTTGGCGCAATTGATGATGCAGTGCGGGATGTTTGTGCCGGCAGAGTTCTTTTGTTCCAATATTTGTGATGGCCTTTTCACACATTATCAACGGGAAGAAGACGCTGCCATGGAAAGCGGCAAACTCGATGAAGAACTTGTCAGAATGAGTGTTATCGCAGACAATATAAGGGATAATTCTCTGTTGTTGTTTAATGAATCATTTGCCGCGACAAACGAGAGAGAAGGCTCGGAAATTGCGCGGCAGATAACCCGCGCATTGGTAGAAAAGCGCATCAAAGTCTTCTTTGTCACACACCTTTATGAATTCGCCCATGCGCTTTACAAGAAAGATATGGAAAACACCATTTTTCTTAGGGCCGAAAGGCAAGCCGACGGCACCCGCACCTTTAAAGTCGTGGAAGGCGCACCATTGGAAACCAGCTACGGAGAAGATCTGTATCGGGCGATTTGGTTTGACAGGGACTCATCATGAAATCGGGAATGTCTTTGTTTTTCAACCTTCCTTGATAATTTGAATTCTGGCCGCCGGAGGTGTTTTGGCCATTAATAACGTGCCGGCCAACCCCACGATAACGGCGTACCCAAAGCCCCATTTCGGGCTTACGGCCGTCCATAATGCACCGACGATAATACTGGACGCAAAATCTCCTATGCCGTTGATGGTGCCCAAAAGCCCAAAGGCTGTTCCGGCAATGGAATCATCCACATAATCTCGGACCGCCACCGCTTCCATGGTATCCTCCCAGGCAATAAATACGCCGGCCAGGGCAAAACAAAGTGCGAACCACGGCACTGAAGAAAAGGCAAAAAAGAATCCGATGAATGTTATAACCGCAACGGCATACCCGGCCGCCAAATAACGGGTTCTTGAAAATCGATGGCTCAATGCCCCTATGGGATAAGATGCCGCTGCATACACAATGTTTCTTAAGGTATATAGCAGCGCGGCGAGTTTCATGGCCTTCAAAAGGCCGATATTAGGAGCCAGGACCGTCGTCGTCCGAAGAATCATCAAGGTCGGAGCAAAATCGGCCATTCCGAAAACGCCTACAGCAAGAAGAAATATGCGATACTGCTTTGGCATCGCTCTGATTACACCGGTAAACCGGAGCCCGTGATTGGGTGATCGGCGCTTTTCTTTCACCAGAAATGCCATGGAGGCCACGGACAGTATTCCGGGCACCAGTGTCAGAAGAAAGATGGCTCTGAAATTTTGACCTGCCGCGCCTGATAGAGAAGGGAAAAGATGCTCCGGAAGTTGAGCGATTTCGGGATGAGAAGTGATTAAACTCAAAAGCAAGAAGGCGGCAAGCGGTCCTGCAACAGCGCCGGCCGTATCCCCGGCCCTGTGAAAACCAAATGCTTTGGCGCGGTTTTCCTCTGTTACCGAGTCTGCAAGCATGGCATCTCTGAGGGGGCTCCTTATGCCGCGCCCGAGCCACCCGACAATCCTGCCGGCCAACAGAAGCGGCCATGAAAAGGCAAAGGCAAAAACCGCTTTGGAAAATCCGGTCAACGCATATCCGATAACCGTCAAATTCTTGCGACTCCCGGTTTTATCTCCCCAATAACCCACGCCGAGCTTGGAAAAGCTGGAAATGGCATCCGCAGCCCCTTCGATAAATCCCAGGGCCGCAGCCGAAACGCCGATGGTCTGTATGAATTGAGGCAGTACCGCTGTGGCCATTTCATGACAAAAATCGCTTAAAAAGCTGGTCAGGGCAAAGCCAAAAATATTGCGATTCAGCCATTTCCCTGTAGCCGTCGTCTGCTTTTCCAATTTGTTGTGCTCCTAGTCAAAAATCGGAAAGCCGGAAAATCTTGCAAGGGCCCGGTGCCAGGCCGATTGTTCGCTTCCTTTGATTTCCGGGCGAGCCGTCCAAGCCGTTTTCCTCATGGTCTCTTCGAGCTCCCACTCCAGGAGCGCCAGCTTGGCCGATTCAACCCTGATTAAAAATCCGGCAAGTTCATTTGAAGGCCGCATGTCAAGCGCATCGACGAAATGTTTGATGCACAATCCATAGCCGTTTTCAAAATCAATACGGTATCGACGCTCTTGAAGCAATGCAAAAAGTAGATTCAGCCCCCGGGTTTTTGACGAATCCGCCCGGCTGCACAGGGGGCAATAAATGGAAGATGTGATGGTTTTTTTCGGGTCGACTTTTATAATGCCTTGATTATATTTCTTTTCATTTTTCTTTTGTTTCCGGTTTTTCCTCATTTGTTTCAAATGACGTGCGGCATGATTGACTTTTTCTTGAACGGTTCTAAACGCAGCAAATGCGGCAGCAAATTGGAGTGCTGGATTTCCCAGACGAATGCATGACCAGACATGTGCATTGCAGGTCGGCAGCACATCGTTTATGGCTTCGAAGTTGCCAATAGACATAGTATTTTTGTCGAGCCAGGAGATCCATTGGCCCAATGAACGGTAACTGTACAGACAAATCGGGCAGCCTGTATTTTTATTTAACGATGAGATAAAATCTGCAACAGGGTCCCGGCTTTCAGATATTTTGTAATTCCTGGACAAAGAAAAGTGATTGCCCGGATTCTGTTCGCGGCCTATGCTCAGGTTTAATGCGTGCCGGACCAGCTCTGATTCAGCCTCGAGTTTAATTCCCTGAATTCTAATGGATTCCAGTTTTTTGATTACCGGCAACATCGCTGCTTCATGACTTGAGAGCAGCCCGGCAAACACTTTTGGCGAGACGCTGTCGGTTAGACTTTTAAAATGAGGAAAACAGAGTAAGCCCGGGCTGCCGTATCTATTCAGGCTATTTTTATCTTCTATCATTTTTTTAAAAAACCAAAGCGTTCTTTCCGACATTTCTTGATAGGACGAGCAAACCGGACAGGTTGAACGATCTTCAAAGATTAGCCGAGAATCATTTTTTCTGTCAGACAGATCCGCAGCCATTCGGTTGAGTACTCGTGAAGCGGTATGTCTGTGAACGGCGGTGATTTGTGACGCCCAGTGATTCTGTCGATCCAGGTATGCACCATGGTTTGCACAGAATCCCAACGCATGCGTCAAAGATTCAAGAAACACCGGTTCATGGTATTTTTCAATGGAAAACCAGGAAAAATATTTCCGGTCATGGCGTTCGAGAACACTGCACACCGGGCAGCCTTTTTCCCCCAGACGCCTGAATAGTTCCAGCTCGGAGACGTCAAGGTCGTCTTTTTTGTCTTTCTTTTTACTATCTTGGCTTTTTAGGCGTTTTAAGAATACCATTGTCATTGAAACCTTAATACCCGTAACCCGCGAGGTGAAACTAAAAGAAAAAGCATCGTGAATGAAAGTTTTAGGTTTGATCCAAGGGATGCTCGAAGTGAACCGGAACGGCAGATTGCCGGTGCGTTGGATCATTAAAAAACTCCCGCTTTGATGTGTGGCGGGAGTTTTGTGCGGTAGTTTTAATCAAGACTCCCGCCGGGGGATTGAGCATGGCAGGAGTTATCAGCACGTGCGTGCGGTTAATCGGTGAACTCCATCACCGTATTTAAATACTTATACGATTTACTTTATTTTATCAAGGGTAATTTAAATTTGATTTTGCCTGGCGCAACGCACCACGTGCGCAGTCTGAAAAATCGATGGCCACCAGTAAGGTTTGTTTTTCGGATTCGCTGTCATCGTCGGAAGTCATCGATCCATCACATCCTTTCCACCAATTTTGTTCACATCGCTTCCCGGGTATTTCGTGCTTACCCGCCTATGGCCCGCATGGTCCGGTTAGATGGGATCTTGGGAGCAATATCGTTTAAATGGTGCTGTTGCGGTTTGCTTCGCGCTGCATGTTTGATCAAATCCGACAACGCTTGCATGGAAGCGCCTTTTCTCAAAAATCCTTTGATATCAATTTCTTTTTCTGAAAAAAGGCAGGCCCTGAGTTTTCCGTCGGCGGTGAGCCTTAAGCGGTTGCAGGTTTCGCAGAAATGCCGGCTCAGCGGCGCGATGAAACCGACTTTGCCCGGCGCTCCGGGAAAAGAATAGAGCGTTGCCGGTCCAAAAGATGGGTCTTTGTCAATTAATTGTAAATTCTCTATCATGTTAATACGGTGAATCATTTCACTGATGGGCACGAAAAGCGCGCGATGTTTTTCCTTGGTGTAGCCCTGAGTCGGCATGAGTTCAATAAACCGGACATGATAAGGCTTTTCCAGGGTGAGCCCGGCCAAATCTTCAATTTCATCATCGTTAATGCCGCGCATGACCACCGTATTGATTTTGATGGGATTCATTCCGACCTTTTCCGCGGCTTCAATCCCTTCAAATACCTGAGATAGCAAATCTTTCCCGGTTATATTTCTGAACCGTTCGGGTTTCAGCGTGTCGAGGCTGATATTCACCCGCCTGACACCGGCTTCGAAAAGAGGGGCTGCAAACTCTTTTAAAAGAATACCGTTGGAGGTCATGGCAAGACTTTCAATGCCGTCTATATCCGCCAGCATCCGACAGAGCCGAACCATTCCTTTTCTTTGGAGGGGTTCTCCGCCGGTGATGCGTATCTTTGAAATTCCGGAATGTACTGCAGCGTTTGTTATCCGGAGAATCTCTTCATAAGAGAGTATTTCGGCATGAGAGCGTCTTTTTCGTCCGCCTAAAGGGGCGCAATACAGACAATCGAGGTTGCAGCGGTCGGTAATGGATATCCGCAGATAATCGATGGTTCTGCCGTATGGATCAACGAGTTTCATCATATTGAGTATTTTCCCCTTGATGATTAAGTATTTGGATGCGATCTTCGGGGCTGATGGCGCCGCCTTTAAGGACTTTGACAAAGATGCCCTCCCGGGGCATGACACAATCTCCCACCTGTTTGAATATGGCACAGCGATCATGACATTCCTTGCCGATCTGGGTAACCTCGACCACTGCGTTTTCTCCGAGTTTCAACCGGGTGCCCACGGGCAGTTCCCAGATCCTGATACCCTCTGTGGTAATGTTTTCGGCAAAATCGCCCGGATTGACGTCAAGACCTTTCTTCCTGATTTTGGAAATACTCTCTATGGCCAAAAGACTGAGCTGGCGATGCCAGTCACCGGCATGTGCGTCGTTTTCAAGGCCGTAGTTTTCGATCAGACTGCCTTGGAGAATGTTCGTTTTTTTGACACCTTTTTTTAAACTAACGGATACGGCAACGACCTGACCGTTATGATTTTGTACAACATCTTCCATTCTATGCCTTCCTTCTACCGACGATCATTATCCATCAGCTTCCCTTGCCGAAGGCACAATGCGGATAGGTGCATTCCGGACAATCCTGGCAAAGTCCGCCATGGCCTAAAAATGCCAGTTCTTTTTTACCTATTTTTTCTCCGGCCAGAATACGGGGAAGGACCAGATCGAGAACGGTGGTGCGGTGATGAAGACCGCAGGCCGGTACGCCAATCAGCGGCACCTGTCCGATATACGCCACCAGAAACATGGCGCCGGGAAGCGCTGCCGCCCCATAATGAACCTCATCGGCGCCTGCCAGACGAATTCCTTTTCGGGTCACGTCATCAGGGTCCACACTCATACCGCCGCTTAAAAGAACCAGGTCGCAACCGCGTTCAATATGTGAGCAGATCGCCCGGCGAATGATTTCAGCATCATCCGGCGCAAAGCTGACGCGATCCACTTCGCAGCCCAGATCGATGAGTTTTCGATTCAAAATGGGTGCAAAACGGTCTTGGATAAGACCGTGACACACCTCGTCTCCCGTGATGATCAGGCCGGCTTTTCCCTGGCGAAGCGGGTGTACGGAAATCACACCGCCATTTTGAGCGGCAATTGCGGCGGCCCGTTCAATAGGCGCCCGTTTCATGACCAAAGGGATGGCCCGCGTGGCGGCCACCAGTTCGCCGGCTTTTACCCGCGTGTGATTGTGCATGGTGGCACACATGACCTCATCGATCATATTAAACGCCGCCAATGCCGCAACATTGACAGCCAGCAACCCGTCGGTATCCGCCTTTAATCCGATTTTTCCTTCACGAGGTTCATTTTTCCAAACCACCCCTCTACCGGCCAGGGCTTTGGCCATGATGGCGGCCGCCTCATTTTCATGAATTTCGTCCGCCTCTAAATCAATAAGATAAAGATGATTCTTCCCGAGTTTCTGCAAATGGCACAAATCTTCATTGCACACTGTGTGCCCTTTATGAAATGCAGCGCCTTTAAATTCCCCGGGCCGGATTTCGGTGATGTCATGGGCCAGTTTGGTTCCTACCGCATCTTTTAAGTCGATGGTTTTTATCAATTTTTAGCTCCTCCTTCGAACCCGTAATCCCAATACGCCAATATTCCGGTTGTGAGCAAATCGAACTTACTTGCCGCTTTCGTGTCGAAGCGCCTTGCCGACAAACATCTGATCCTCTTCTTGAGCGGGCGTCCAGTTCATATCCGGCCAGATAATTTCTTTTGCTTCCCTAAAGTAAGCCCCTTGCGCGCAGGGCTTGCAAAGAATAAAATCGTTTTGAACCACTTCCCGGTTGTCTCTGACCACCTGCCCGCATCGACTGCAGGATACTTTTTTGCGTGTCGGACCCGGCAAATCGTATTCGCTCATATCCACCCGAACCTTTTGAACCCTGAAGAGTACACTGTCCGGCATCCGTTTATACGCCTCAATCTGTCGGGGATACTTTTCGGGTATTTCAGGTGCATAAACCGGTGCCAAATCTCTGGCTTCCTCCGTGGAAATCACGCGAAACGCCGTTTGTGTTTCCAAATTTATAAACGTCGCAGCCATGATGCCGTAGTCTATAAACTTCAACGACCGGCGGCCCAGTTTGACGCCGGTGACAAAAGCCACGGCATCGCCGGTGCACCGGTCCATTTCGATAATGACGATAAGTTTTTTAATCTGGTCGATACGGGTCGGTTCATCCAGGCCGATGAGCCGGCATCCCAGCATCGCCATGCGCACCCCTACCACCTGACCTGGACATAAATGCCCGTGGGCATCGGCTGATTTTTTCAGTAACGTGTCGAAATCCTGCATATGCATATCCGCCGTGGAAGTTATGTTAATGTTAACATAACATATCACAAAAAAAATTGAAATCAACTAATAATCAAAGCGAAATTGTCCCAGATACGTCGTTAGCCGTTCCCTGTTTGCATCGCCCAAGGGCGGGCAGTTTTCAGGCCCTTTTACGCCTTCGGCCGCCTGGGCGGCAAAAACCATGCAGGTGGGCAGACCGCATTCTTTACAATTGGTTTTCGGCAGCAGTTTAAGGATTTCAATGACCTTGGGCCGGGGAGCCGCTTCGAACAGGGGTTCGATGTTATCCCGATTTTCCCAGGCCGCATTGATCTCTCGTTTCAGCCATTCGATGATTTTAGCGGCTTCGATTTCATCTTTAAGCGCATTGACGGCGATCTTTTTGCCATGAACCGTGATGAGTTTGCCATGGGCTTTGAAGGTGACGCTGGGCGGGTCTTTTTGATACGTAAACCCGCCGAGAACGGCATTGAGGTAAGGGATCGCTGCTCCCACATCTTGACCCAGATGGGCGAAACAATGCAGCGCTTCAAAACCCGGATTGCACTCGGCCCTGAAAATTTCAATTTTATAGGATTCAAGCAACATTTCGGACTTCCTTGTACGTGGAACTGAATTTTGCTTTTCTCTTTAAATTAAAAACCCATCACGAAGAAACGAAAGGTCGAAAGCACGAAATAAAATATGCGTATGAAATACAATCCGTCATTTCGCCATATGTCGAAATATAACGGAGGCCGATTTTCCAGTCAATGCCATTTTCGGATTTTATGAGAGACAGTTTTATCTGCTTGAATTCCAATTTGTTTCTGCTATATTAATTTTTAAGGCTTGCATAGGTTTGAGGATGCCGCTTTTATAACATATTCAGTTAATCTCATTCCTTCCTATTAGGTATTCATATGGGGGGCCAATATGACAGCAAAAATAATTAAACCCACACCGTCGGCTTACAGCTATCAACTCCTGATTAAGCATTTCCTCCGGACCCCGCTCATTTATTCACCTGACCAGGAAATTATCTATCGGGACAGAATGCGGTATTCCTACGCTACCTTCGGCAAAAGAATACACCGGTTGGCCAATGCATTGAAAGATCTCGGGGTCGCTCCCGGAGATACCGTGGCGGTCATGGACTGGGACAGCCACCGCTATCTGGAATGTTTCTTTGCCGTTCCCATGATGGGCGCGGTGCTCCATACCGTCAATATCCGGCTGTCGCCTGATCAGCTCATTTATACGATCAACCATGCGCAAGACGACGTGATTTTGGTTAACTCGGATTTTCTCCCATTGCTGGAATCCGTAAAAGATCAGTTTGAGACGCCGAAAAAAATTATTCTGATTTCAGATGAACCGGAAAGCATCGAAATGTCTTTGGCCGCGGACGGAGAATATGAAGGCCTGCTCTCCCGTGCCGACGAAGAATATGAATTCCCGGATTTGGATGAAAATACCGTCGCAACGACCTTTTATACGACCGGAACCACCGGTTTCCCAAAGGGCGTATTCTTCTCCCACCGTCAACTCGTGCTTCATACCTACGGCATTATGTCCGGTCTTTGTGCATACCATTCACAGGCCGTTGTCAATTCCGGAGATGTCTATATGCCCATGACCCCGATGTTTCATGTCCATGCCTGGGGAATGCCCTATCTGATGACGTTTCTCGGCGCAAAACAGGTCTATCCCGGAAAATACGAGCCCGAGATGCTGATGAAGCTGGTCGCATCGGAAAAGGTGACATTTTCACATTGTGTGCCGACCATTATGCACATGCTGGTCGGCAGTCCGGCCATTGAAAATTTTGATTTGTCCGGATGGAAAGTGATCATCGGCGGTTCTGCTTTATCCCGCGGGCTTTGCAAATCAGCTCTCGATCTGGGCATCAATGTTTTTACCGGTTACGGGATGTCTGAAACCTGCCCGGTGCTGACGCTGGCCAATCTAAAGCCGAAGATGCTCGAACGGGGAACAGACGAACAGATCGGCATACGGTGCAGAACAGGGCTGCCCATTCCCAATGTGTATCTCGAAATCATCGATCCGGATGGGAAACAGCTACCCCATGATGAAAAAAGCACCGGCGAAGTGGTGGTCAGAACACCCTGGCTCACCCAGAGCTATCTGAAAGATCCGGAAAAGAGTGAAGATTTATGGTCAGGGGGATGGCTTCACACCGGGGATATCGGTTTTATTGACAAGGAGGGATATCTCCAGATCACCGATCGGCTCAAAGATGTCATCAAAACCGGCGGAGAATGGATTTCATCCCTGGCGCTGGAAGACATCATCAGCCGGCATGAGGCGGTTAGCGAAGCCGCCGTGATCGGTATTGCCGATGATAAGTGGGGGGAAAGACCACTTGCACTAGTGGTGTTAAAAGATGAATTTCAGAACAAGGTTACCGGAGAAGATCTGAAAAACTTTTACGACCAGTTTGTCGAAAAGGGAATAATCCCGAAATTCGGGATTCCGGACAAGGTAGAGCTGGTTGATTCGATTGCCAAGACCAGCGTGGGCAAAATCAATAAAAAAGCGCTCCGAAAGCAATACGGCTAACCGGAGCCCGGATCGTGGCACTAACATTGAAATCCTGGTTTTTTGGGCCAGGATTTTTACGCTGTGAGATGAATTTAAAGTGAGTGGGTTTTTCTGAAAAAGGACCCGTCAGGTGAAAAGCGCTCCCACACTTTCTCCGCTGTGGATGCGTTTTATCGCCTCTGCCCGCAGCGTCCCCAGGGACAGAAATTTCAAGTGCGCCAACTTCTTTTTATTCGGGACTTGAACCGTATTGGTCGCAACGACTTCTTCGACGCGCAAACGCTTGAGGTCTTTTACCGCGGGTTCCGAGAGCGCAGGGTGCGTGGTTGCCACATAGATCTTTCGGGCCCCGGCTTTTTCAAGGGTTTCCACGGAGGTCATAATCGTCGTGCCCGTTGAAATCTCATCGTCGAAAATGATCGCGTCTTTTCCTTTCACATCACCCACCACCAATCCCTGTTCCACATCGGTATCACTGATTCGTCTTGTGTCGATGATCGCCATGGACAAAGCGGTCATTGACAGACTGGGCCGACTTCGCCATAGCAGCTTTGGCTGCGACGGCTGAAAGGGACCGCGGCCTCACGGTCTTCTGAATGTCTTTTCAACCGTGAACCGTGAACCGTTGAACCTGGAAGTCGCCGCAGCCGACAAGTACGGCTGCGGCGCGAAGGGAACACGAATTCCTATGCAAACTGTTCCTCCACCGACATGGCGTGATATATGCAGGTCTCCAGACAGGAAAAACAAACAATACACTTTTCAGAATCAAAGGATACTTTCCAGGAATCACGATCTACGTCCAGCGCCCGGGTCGGACAATGGGGCACACAGGCCGTACAGCCGGTGCAGCGGTCTTCGAGGTGCCGGATCTTCTGCGCCAGGGGCGCAACCAATACACCGAGGCTTTCAAGATAGTTCAGTGCTTGAGAAATCTGAATTTCCTCTCCGCCCAATTCCACCACCATACGGCCCTGTTTCCCCGGATCGATGCTGGCGCGCAAAATATTCACCTGGACGCCGTAATTGGTGATCAGGTTGTAGGTTATCGGCTCTTCAACGGTATTTTCAGGAAAAATAAAAACCAGTTTTGTCTGTTTCATTAAGCGGCCTCCTTTCCTGTTACGGCACCCGGAAGCGGTGCCTGAAATTGCGTCAGCAAAAAATCTCCGTCTTCAATGAGTTGTTTGAGATGATGGGCCACCTTTCGGGCCAAGGCGTAGCTCGAAAAAGATCCGGTCGGCACCTCTTGGTCTTTGACACGGATGCTTCCGGATTTCAGCTCCTGATAGGTGACTTCGCCCAGTTTTGCTTCCCCTTGGCCGAAGGGGTAATATTCACTGTAATCGACGACCGGCGCCTTGAGCTGATCGTCGGTAACGGAAACCGAACGCAAGATATCTTCGTCTATAATGGGAATAGGAACTCCCACGGCCACGCTCAGTGTTACGCCGTATCCGGTAAAGGAAACCGCTCGAAGCCATTGGGCGCTCATCTGCCTCATATCTCCGATCAGGGCAATGGTCCCAGCCGGGGTTTTCGGCGTGCCGTTTTCCAGCCTCGGCGCTGATGGATTGTGCTGGGTGCCGGGCCAGGCAACATACCCCTCTGCGCCGCAGAAAAATACCCGGGTGCCGATGCCGATGGTGCGAAAATGCGGATCGTTCAGCAGGGGGGACAACTGACCGGCGCTGCAATAGTAAGCGTTTCCCAGCTTGGGTTTGAGTTTTCCCATGTAAGTGTATATGGGTTTATCGGAAAGGTTGACGGCGACATTATAGTTCTGATAGCAGTTTCTCGGGTTGAACAGGAATGCATCGTTCATGTCTTTCAGTCCGATTGTCTGTTCGCGGGTTTTTGCCGGATAACAATCGGTACCATAAGCACCGCCTTTGAGCAGGACTCTATTGCCGGCAACCAGTTCTTCGATGACGTGGGCGCCGCCATACCGGAATTTTCCCGGGCGGCCGTTGCCGTTGCGGGGGTCGCCGTCTGGGATCGCTGTGGCCCCTATGTAAATGTCGGCCGCCGCCAGACCGGCATATGCCGGTACGCCGTTCAATGTGGCGAATCCGCCGCCGAGTTTCATTTTTTGTTTTTGCTGTTTTATGTTTAAAAAAGCGCCCGAAGAACACATGGGGCTGAAGGTTCCGGTGGTCACCACGTCCACCTCCCGGACAGCCTGTTTAATCCCTTGTTCCCGGACTACTTCTACGATTTCTTCGGCGGTGAACACCACCACTTTTCCGGATCGAATTTTGGCATTGATTTCTTCTATGGTTTTGGCCATGGATTATCTCCTCATTGTATTGAGTTAAATGGGACACCCCGGTACGATCTTCCGGACCTGCGGGGCAGGCAGATATTTACAGATTTTCACAGATAATAAGATTATTTTGAAATCAAAAATCATGTTAATCCGTGTCTATCTGTGTCCAAAAAAAGAAAATTTTTATGCGATTAAAATTAACGAACGCAGGATAATCTTCGACGACTCGGCTCCCGGAGGAGCCCAGTCATTATCCATAGGCAGAACCGGACACGTGGGGTGATGAAAAAGATATTCGATGTCAAGCGGGTTAAAAACATTCGATGACTGTTCCTTAAAAAAACAAAAAAAGCCGCGGGTTTTTTATCACCCACGGCTTTAATGATCAAAGATTTCAAATGATCAATCCATGGGCGCACCTCGGGCAGGCATCATGGGCATTAAGCTGTAACTGTATAATATGATGAAACTATTCGTTATCATGGTAACGGTCTCTTTTTTATGATACATTGTAGTACACAAAGGGCAAAGCAAAGTCAACAAAAAAATTTTCAGGGGGCTAGAGCACCGGCGAGGTTGGTTTTGAAGGAATATGACGGGGCAAAACAGAGAGTCATCAAGGGAAAAGAATGGCTTCTTTTCCCTTGATAATGTCGGTTACCCAAGAATTTGTTTATCTATTTATCAATAAGGATGCCACATTCTTACACGGTAATCCATTTCCGCTTTAGATGGAGAGGGTCGATATTCCAATATCTTGAAGCTGCCTGCAAGCTGGTTGACAAAGGGAAAGCCTGCTTGGGCCCAGCCGACCACGCCGCCTTTATTATCGCCTTTGGAGCTCACAACATATACATTTTTGAATCCATATTTATAAAGGAAGCCGCCGACATATTTGGCTCGATGATTGGTTCGGCACCAAACATAGATCGGCGTATTGGGATCGCTGATCTTCTTGGGGATGACATACATATGTCCGGCTTGAATATGATCGGTGCCTTCAATATGAAACAGATTGAACTCGGTATCGGTGCGCACATCGATCATATAGATCTTCGCACGATAGGCGGGGTCTTTCATGGCCTTTTGCCAAACTTCATGAAGCTTGTATACATCGATCAAATGATCCTTGGGAATCATTTTGACAAATCCGGCGTGGATCTCTTTTTCTTTGGCTTGCATCATATTGCCTGCGGCCATTGCATAACCCACCGACCCCAATACAAATGCCAGAACAACTGCAAAAACTACTGATTTTCTCATGTTAAAACCTCCTGATCTTAAAAAGAGTTGGGTAACAGATTAAGATAATCAAATGACGGGCAACCATCACCTCCTTTCCGCCTTATGTTGAAGCGTTATGAATTAAAAAATAATTCCAATCACCTATGCTTGTCAAGGACTTATTTGAAAGCCATCAACAGTATTCCAACTCGGCGTTTTTCTTCCGTATTCAAAAATCGTCCAAATTATATGGGCCATATTAACGCCTTATGAGCCAAGGATCTGTATTAGATGTCTCAATTCACCTTCTGTCAGTTCAACAGGCAGCATCTGCGCGTTGTACCTGATATTACGGGGATTTTTCAGCCACTGCTTCAACCTGTCCGCATCCCAGGATTTGCCGTCGTTAAAATTTTTAAAATAGAACCGGCTGAAAATTCCTGAAAGGTTGGGACCGATGTCGCCTTGCCCTAAGCCGCCGAATTGATGTGTTAACACCCGATGGCATGAACCGCAGTGTTTATTGAACGTATTATGGTTGTTTTCTTTGTTCTTTTCAAAGTAAGCGATTGTGGGGGTTTCACCGGATCCCGGTTTCCAGACGGCGCTTGATCCCAGGATGGCGTTCACCAGTCGGGCAATTTCCGGTTCGTTGAAATAAAAGTCGGGCATATATATCGTCGGCGATATAATGGCTTGGGCCAGATCTTCAGGCAGGGTTTTATCCAAAGAGGCGTCCAGATCTGCCGCCAGGCGATTTCCCTGATTGCCGGTCTTGTGGCATCTACGGCACCCGGATGCGTCGATCATGCGACGACCTTGCTTTGTATCAGAATTTTCCGGCAGCGTAAAGCAGGCATATTTCCCCTGAATCAATCGATAATGGGCGATGTTTATTCGCCGGCTCCGGGGGTCTCCCCGGTGACAATCGACGCAAGTGCCGTCTCTTTCGAAATGCGGTGGGTGACATTGAGCGCAGCCTGCATGGCCTTTATAAAAATGTGGACCTGCCAGCCACAAAAGGCCGATAAAAGTGATTATAACAAAGATACGAAGGCCCAATTTGCCCCCCGAAAAAACATGGCGATGACGGTGAGTGCCAATATGCCCAGAAAAGTGAGTATGGCAACGATATTGACCCACTGCTGATCTTTGGGCAGCCATTTGGCGTGTTCAGCTTCGGAAATTCCCGGCAGATACGGCAGGAGAAAAAAACAAGCTCCCACCAGTATGACGATATAAATCATCTTTGTCGAATAGCTCACCAACTCCTGTATCCAGAGAAAAAACCAGGCCGCCTTGACAGGGTTGGGTGATTTTTCAAGATTTCCCGGGTTCTGAAGGGGCGCCGGAACGACGGCTGCCAATAAAAGCAATACGCCTACAAGCAGTACCATGGCTCTTTTGATGATTCGAAACAAAAACGGCGAAGTGGGGACTGAATCTTTCACAAATAAGGTAATACCTCCTTGTCCTGGCGAATACGGTAAAAATGTAAAAACGAAACGCTCAAAATCGTGACAGGGACAATAACGATGTGCAGGATGTAAAAACGCAGCAAAGATATCGGCTGCCCCACGCCGTCCGGTGCCAGAATTTGAACGATTATCTTTCCAAAGGGGACCGCCTTAATGAGTTCCATACCGGTGTGAGTGGCCCAGACCGCGAGCTGATCCATGGGCAGAAGATATCCGGAATAGGCTTCGAAAAGCACCAGACAGAGCAGAAAAAAACCGATGATCCAGTTCAATTCCCTGGGTTTTCGAAAAGCGCCGGTGAGAATCACCCGCAGGGTGTGAAGGAAAATAAGCACCAGAAATGCTTGTGATGCCAGGCGATGAAGGCTGCGAATGTATAACCCGGCCGGGACCGAAGATTCTAAAAAGAGAATCGAGCCGAATGCGCCTTCAGAAGAAGGCTGGTAATAAAACACCAGCAGCAGGCCGGTGACCATAAGAACGATAAAGGCCGTAAAAGCCAGCCCTCCCAGGCAGAACGTATACGTGATTTTGAGGTTCTGCCGGCGAACCATCCGGGGAAACAGATGCCGCAGAAATTCGTTAAATAGTCCTCCGTTTTCGTTTTTCATTTTTTAATTTGTTTCTCTCTAATTATTGCGCTTTCAGCGTCAGGATGAACTTCGAAATAAACCAAAATCTTTATATTGTATTTTTTAGTTTCTTTTATCTATTGACGGCAAAAAAGAATGTCAACAGGCCAAGGTCAGCTCAGAATCAAAAGGTTGCCGCCCTTTTCCCGGACTGCGAGTCTTTTCAAAGGACGATTGGCCGGTCCTTTGACGACATCACCGCCGGTAGTAAACATACTGCCGTGACAGGGACAGATAAATCCATTGGCCGTTGTATTTACCGTACAGCCGAGATGGGTGCAGGTAAGGTCGAGAGCATAAATTTTTTGATTCATTCTTATCACGGCAATCTTTTTTTGTCCAAAAATCAACGCGCCGTTATCCGGAACACGCGGCTTTTTTATTTGTAAAAGTACTTTTCGATGTTTGATGCCGGGTATCAGAAATCTTCCGATCAGCGGCAGAGAAATCACCGACAAAATCAGGGTTTTGATCAGTTTCCGACGGCTTTTATGAATCTTTTCCATTTATTGACGTATGCTTGTTTAAATTCAGGAGATTTAGTTGTCATTTTTTTAACGCGTGCCGGCGTCATAAACGATCCGTTGGCGATGGACTGCCCCTTTTGAGACCAGAACGATTCCAGTGTCATCCCGTTTCTTTGAAGCTCATACATACGATCTTCCGTATTCCCCAAAAGAAACCTTTCAGGTTTGTTATGGCATTTGTCGCACATGACCGTTCCCCGCCGGATGGTATGCGGAAAAAAGGCCTTCCATCGGGCGGCAAGAAGGCGGTTCTCCTTACCCACCGGCTTGTTGTTTACGATATCGGTAAAATAGACGATGAATTCCGGCCGGATGGGGCTGATCTTTCCGCGTCGATCAACACCCAGGGGTGGTGAATCCTGTTTTTTTAAAAAACCGCTTTTGACATAATTCTTGGCGCCCCACGGACGCAGCCGAAAATACTGCTGGTTGGAACTTTCCTTGAAACGGATAAAAAAAGTTCCGTACTCCTGGGCGGCCCATGCACTGTGACAGGCATAGCACTCGAGATTTTTTTTATGGGCGCCGATCCGGTGTTCAATAACCGCCGGATCTGCTTTATGACAATCGACGCACGTTTTGGAGGATTTTTTTCCGGCCATCAGACTCTTCATGGAATGACAGTCACCGCAGTCCATGCCGGCTTCGGCATGGACATCCGGCAGCATTTTAAGAAACATTTCTCCCTGGACTGTACTACCCCGCTGATACCGCAGGTTGTCTTCACGGGGCGCTCTTCCGTAAAATTCCCACCCTGTGAAGTATCCTTTGTGACAATCCAGGCATTTTTTCGATGTCGGGCGCATGAGAACGTCCTGATTTCTCTCGTGGCAGTCCTCACAACTTTTAACATGGCATGATTCACAATTTTTTTGAAAAAATTCAGGGTCCACCTTCCCGAGAGCTTTTCGAACAAAGACCTTTTCAATGGTTCGCGTGCTCATCATCTGGTCGAAGATGATGTTATATCCCGAATCGGGTATGTCCTTGATTGGGAATCCGACTTTTTTCCGTTGGGGAACCCGTGCACCGTCATCTTTCTTTTTCGGTGAATTCGTCATCTTAAGTTTTAACCGGCCGAGGCATACGTTCAGCATCAAGGGATCGAGTGTTTTTTGATAAATCGGATCCTTGGGATCATCATGGCACGCAAGACACTGGTTCACCGCCAGGATCTTTTTGATTTCCGAAGCGTTCAGAGGCCGCGAATTTTCTCGGGTAATGGCGGAAAAAGCGCTGACGTTGCCGTTTTTCATTTCCAGAAACCCGTCCAAAGGTTCCTCTTTTGATTTTTCGCTCAGCAAGGTGGCCCGGATGCTGTTCCCGTTGATTACATGTTGTCCAAAGCCCAAAAACCTCGGATCTGCATGGCACTGGGAACAACCTATAGCGGTTGTGCCGGTATTGTGAGAATAAAGCGGTGCAAAGCGCAACTGATGTTTACCTTTAAACTTTGCCACATATTCGGATTTGGTTGTTTTGCCGTATGGGTCGATCACCGTCACAAAGGTCTGGCTTCCCGGCACTACCGGAGAAATTTTGCCCCGCTGATCAAGGGCCAGGGAAAACGAATAAATCTTGCGCCAGTCCTCGGTTTCGCTGAATTTCCCTCTTGTTTTACGGTTCTTGATATAATCCATTCCAAACCGGGTTTGATCATACCGGGTGTGGCAGCCAAAGCATTGGGGAACAGCCCGGGAATGACATGTATAACATTCCAGCCGCTCATGACCGGCGATGGTATGTTCCGGCGTTCCGGTGATCACGGGACTTTCATGCAATTTCCCGCTGCGTTTGCCGAGCACGTAAACTTTTTCTGACTGATAAAACACGTTGGAATATTTTCGGCCCTTTCCGGTGACGATCATTTTCATGCCCGGCCGCATTTTTATCGAATAGCTTTTGGATTCCCGCACCGCCTCGTCGTTTTCGCGAACGATCGTTTGGAAAACCGGCTGTTTTGAGCCGCTGCCGTGGCAATCGACACAACGCGTTTCCGTCTGACGATACGCGTTTTCATAGGCATACCCATCCCCCATGGTATCTCTGGACGTATGGCAGTCGATACAGTCCATCCCCTTTGTAAAATGAACGTCTCCGGGAATATAGGTGATATTGCGGCCGCCGCTGAATACTTTTGGACCCGGCAACCCGTCTCGGGTCGGCACCATACTCGTATTGTCCTCGGAAAGCCCCTGATACGTGAACGCCATACGACTGCTTCGGCTGTGACAGCGCAGGCAGACATCATTTCCGGGCAAAGATGCCAATCGATGGGTTTTTGAATAGGGCCACTTGCCCTTGATGTTCGGGTCATTTCCCCGGTAAACAGCGGTATCGTCATATGGGAAATGACAGGCCGCGCAACCCGAGGCGTGGCTCGTAGCGTACTTATCATTGGCCGCGGTTCCCACATGACACAGAGAACAGAATTTTCGATACAGCTCGCCGGAAAGGTTGTTCAACCCGGAAACACCATGAAGTACAAGGGGCTCTCCTTTTGCGGAAAAAACATTTTCCGGCCGCGTAGCGTAAAGCTTGCCGTCCTCTCCTTCCCAGGTTTTCTGGATATTTTTGATCATACCGGTATTGGTGAACATAATATTGGCCCGGACCCGGTTTAACTGATAAGGATGACACCGGCCGCAGGTTTGTGCCCAGAATTTCGGGTCCGACGGATTTATGGGGCCGAACATGCTTTGGTGGGAGACCTTTTTATCCTGGGATTTAGAATTGCCGCCATGGCAGTCGATGCAAATGGGGTGCGTTACGGAAGCGGGTTCCAGCCCCCTGTGACAGGAAACACAGGTTGATTCGTTTTTTATTTCGGGGCTGCAGGCGATCAGCGCAAAGCTAATACCGCAAAAAATCAATATAATAAATGATCGAGACATCAATGGGCCCAATTTCGCAGCACGGACTATTTCGGGCAAGCATTTTTTGATGGTTATTTTTTCTTTTTATATTTATCCGCCCATTTACCGATAACAAACCATGCCAGATAAACCATCAACATGGACAGCACAAACCAAAAAACGGCACCGATTTTAACCACGTTTCCGTTGTGGTTAACGAATTTCAGTATATAGTCCCGTCCGAAATTTTCAAGTAGGTTCTTTGGTTTATAGGTCTCGTTGACATAGGCGAGCATAATGAGAATGGGCAGGTATTTAGTGGGGATGCTGTTTAAAAGACCTTCAAAAAAATAGTCATAATACACCTGATTGAGCCGGGCCTGATCGATATTTTTGGCAAGGGCTTTGCCTTTTTCAGGATCCTCGCTGGTGAGGGCTTCTTTCCGGAGATTGTAAAGGGTTTGAAACTCTTCTTGCAGCTTAAGATATCGTTTTGTTTTGTAGACTTTGCTTAAAAACTTAGATAAGGCAACCGTCAGCACGACGATCACAAAAATCGCCGCCGCCGGTCCCAATGTGTTCAACGGGGAGAATAATAAATCAAGACCTTTGACGACGGCATGGACAAGAACCAATATTTTCAGCCATACGATGTCAAAAACGTCATCCATAAAAAAGTAAAAAGCGGTCCAGGGTTCCCTGTTCAAGGCTACGAGGGCATAGCGTCACATATAAACTGTGTTTCACACTCCCAGAGAAGCCGAACCCTTGAACCTTGAACCCTGAACCGCCTAACCTATGTTATTAAATCCATATCTCGATCTTGAAAAACCTGAAAAACAAAAAGAACAATGTCAGTGCGAGAACGATCTTCAGTGTTTTTTCACTGAATAGTTTCTGTGCGCGGCTGCCCAGCATACCGCCCACAAATCCGCCGATGATGATGGAAATCATCAACCATAAATCTGGATAATAGTTGTTTAACAGATACCCGATGAACGATCCGATGCTGCTGAAACAGGTCCCGATCAGGGAAATCGGCACCGCAACATACATGGGAAGTGCGCCCAGGGTGGTCATGGCCGGCACCAGCAAAAAGCCGCCGCCGATGCCGAAGCTTCTGGAAACCACGCCGATGCCCAAACCCAAAAGGCCGAACAGCAAAGGATTGATGGTAAACTCTTCGCCCCAGAATTTGAAACGATAATCGGTCAGTCCGGTCTTGACCGGCTCTATCCTTCCCATTTCCACGGAAGTCCCTTCGGCTTTGGCTTTGGCCACCGCCTCGTTGAATTTTTTCACCATGGCCTTGATGTTTTTCCGCTTTTCCATAACCTTTGGCGTGAGTTCGTAGAGGGTTCTGATGCCCATGAGTACCACCAAAATGGCCAGCCACTCTTTATAGGTTTGCATGGGCAGGTACTTGGTGGCATATTTCCCCAGCCAGATGGAGCCGATAAAAATCCCCACGCCGAACGAGATTCCCACCGGCCAGGCCACTCGCCGTTCTTTCACCGCATACCGGTAAAAGGACCCCAAAGGAGAAAAGAGGGTCAGCGCCATATTGGAAGGTCGAAGGACATTGGCGGCATTGATTCCGACAGGACCGGCAGTTTGCACCACCATGACCTGGAAGGCTGCCATGAGCATGCCCCCGGCCGCACCGATCATGGAAAAATAGGTTCCCACAAGAATGGCACCGATGACGATCCAGATGGGATTCATATAACGGCCGCCCAGGTTTAACCAAAAGCCGTTGGCTTTTACGGTATAACCTCCGGACTTTTCGCCGTTGACATAGACATCAAACTTTGTATTCGGCGGCGTATGGCGAAAGGTTTTAAAAGAAGCCTTGAATTTTCCGGTGGTTTTATCCAGGGAAATGGATGTGCCTTTATCCCAGTAATTATTTCGGTTGCTATAATTTCCGAGGATGCTTCGGGCAAATATGGTCACCTTTCCCACATTGGTGCCTTCCTTGACGATCGTGTTGATGCCGTAACTGCTTTCATGGGCGTATTTGAAAAAATTCCACTGCTGCTCGGTCTTGATGGTTGCCAGGGATGCTTTTGCTACTTGGTCAAGTGCATCGAAGTTGGCCAGCTTAAACCAAGTGGTTTCATAAAGCCCTCTTTTTCCTTTCTGGGTAAAAAATGACGGCCCGCCGTATTTCTTTTTGGCAATTTTCCCGAATTCTTCCGGATTCGACGTCAGCATGTAATAAAGATCGGGAATAGTTGTGTTCTTGGTGAACCCATTTTTCTTTGCATCTTTTTCCAGATGTTTGATTTCATGAACACCTTTGGTGTCTTCGGGCGCAAAAGTATTTTGAGACGAAACCGCAATGTAGAGGTCTTTTCCGGGATCGATGTTTCCCTCTATGGTCACCGTGTCGCCGGCTTTGTACTGAGGCGCGGAAATGGCTGCGGTGGTACTGCAAACACCCGCGCTGGCAAAGAGAAAAACAAATCCAAAGGAAACTAGTACTACTGGAATCAGGCATTTTTTCATATCCTACCTCCCTATGCCTTTTAAGTGGTTAAAGAACAATTTACAACTCAACAAATAAGCGCAAGATCAAAGCTTAAAATATCGTATGGCCAAGATCGCGCCCAGAAAACTGAAAACACCGCCAATAGGAACTAAAATCAAAAGACCGGCGATGTATACAATATCGCCGCCAGTATAATAGCGGGAGACGATGTTTAAAATCAAAACCGCGCCGATTGCCATCATAATTCCGGCTGCAACGCTCCACATTCGTCTATATTTTAAACGGCCGTCTGCGCGGCGGACCAGGTTATATCCGGTTAAGGCGGCATTAAACCCGATGATAAAGGGTAAAAGTTTATTGATCGTTCCGATGCGTATTAGTCCGGCACAGAATATCACAAGCAATACAACGCCAACAATACCTAT
>JAJDND010000078.1 GCA_022340885.1 Desulfobacterales bacterium
AAAAATAATGACAACAAGCCGGATACCACCATGACCGTTCCCCTTGGCATTGTCAAGGTGGCGTCAAAATTGGTGCCGCGAAAAGCCGTAAAGGTTCTCGACGATCTGGGTATCGATCTCAATCAAATCATCGAAATTTCCAAATCCGAAGAAGTGGTGGGAACCCTGGCCGAAATTGAGGAACATAAAAAACACAGAAAGATCATCATCTCCATCGAATAAATCAAGATTTTTTAAACGGTGGCTCAAGTATATGAAATCATGAAAGACCCGCTAGAAAAATCCCCGGAATTTGAAAAAATCAAAAATGATCTGTTCGATTTCGCCGTCGATCGTGAAGACATCAAATGGCTGATGGCGCGACTACCGGAAGAAGCGAACATCGAACGCAGTTCCGTCGAATACGAACTTCAAATACTCAAGATCATCAGCGTTGGATGGAGCATATCGTATTGTCTGGAAGACAATCCTCTCAAGAATCCGATCCTGGAACTTTTCTGGATGGCGATTTACGAATTCTCGCAGCAACTGTCCAAGACAACCAACCTGATGATCGATCAAGAGATCGACTACTTTCAGATCCTCAGGGACCGTCTCGATATGTATCTGAACGCTTTGGCCCAAAATCCCGATACTCCGGTACCTGCCGCCGTTATCGGCCCGGAATTTGCCAGGACCTGCGGAAACGTCGATGATATTTTCACCTTCATGGCTGGCTCGAAAATGTTCATTTCAGCCACCGGCCGGGTCAGAAAATACCTTGAACCAATAAAGACAGGATGAAACCAGGAGGCACAAATGAAAACAGCCATTGTGGGCATCGGCGGCGTGGGCGGATACTTTGGGGGTTTGTTGGCAAAACAATATGCTGATGATAAAGATGTCGAAATCGTATTCCTTGCCAGGGGAAATCATCTCCAACAAATCAAAAAGAACGGATTAAAACTCATTACGGAAAAAGAAACGATGGTCGTCAGGCCGGATCTGGCCACCGACGATCCGTCGGGCTGCGGCGTGTTCGATTGCGTTATTTTTTGCGTCAAAGCCTATGACCTTAAAAACAGCGCCGAACGCCTGTCGCCGTCCATCGGTGAAAATACCCGGGTTATCACCTTGCTCAACGGTGTGGACAATGCCGACAAACTGCGGGCTCTTCTCAACAAAGGAAAAATATTGAACGGATGCGTTTACATCAGCGGACTCATCGTCCAGCCCGGCGTGGTTCAGCAAAAAGGGGCTTTAACCCGACTTTTTTTCGGAAATGGATCCGATGAAGAAATCGACGGCAAAAAGCTAGAAACTTTTTTCAAAAAAGCAAATATCGATGCGCAATACCGAACAGACATCGAGCATATCGCGTGGGAAAAATATGTCTTCATTTCTCCCTTTGCCAGTGCAACGACGTATCTGCAAAAAACCATGCACGGTGTCCTGGACAGTGCTGATGGAAAGGAACTTTTGGAGAGACTGCTTGCCGAAGTTCTTAGCATCGCCAAGGCAAAACAGATTGTGCTGCCGGAGAATATCAGAGACCAAATAGTAGAAAAAGTCAGCGGCTTCCCCAAGACAACCAAAACCTCCATGCAAGCGGACTTTGAAAAAGGAAGCAGAGCGGAACTCGAAACATTCACCGGATACATCGTCCGTGAAGCCCGTAAGTTTGGCATACCGGTTCCCACCCATGAACACGTTTATGATGCTTTAAAGAAACGATTGTATGGATAGGAATCTGCTTTCAATGGACCACGGGCTCTGAGGATTTTCCGTTTATACCGTGACGTTGTCTTTTCGGCTCTACAATCGGATGGCTTGATTTTCCGTAATTTCTCGCCAATGATTCATATTTTGCTTTTAACAGATCGAAGCCGTTCTTTTCTTTGATTTTTTTCAAAAATTGATAAGGAAGATACCATTCTTTATGATATGAACCGATTTTTCTGAAGGTATTGATATTTTCTGCAACCAACAGGTCGAAGGCGGTTTTACTCATCCCCAAAAAATATGCCGCCTTGTTTAGACTTACACAGCTATCCGTTTCTATATAGCATTCTTCTTTGGGGTGATATGCACGCGGTAATACAATTTTCTCAATCCGCCCCTCATCCTTGATCACCCTAGAAATGGAATAGGATTGGAGGGCAAAAAACAGTTGTTTTAACCTGGCTTTTCGATGAGATTCGGGAAGGGCTTGAAGTTCGAGTTCAGGATGATAATCGATAAATTCACGGCATTCCTCCTTAATTTTTAAAGCTCTCCAGGAAGCGATTCTTTTGAGTCTTGCCTTTTTATAATGACTCACACTTCTTCCCAAATATTCCCTGGGATTTTTGCCGCCGTATTTTCTTAAAAATTCCAATTCCTTTTCGACCTCTGAAAAGAGGGTGAAACCCTTTCTCTTTCCGTAGATTTCTTCCCGGATTTTTTCAAGCTCGTATCGTGAACCGGAAGATAAAGCGCGCTTCGTTCTTTTTTCAAGCGCCAGCGCATCATCGAACACCTTTCTGGTGACGGTTTTCAATTCACCGTCTTCATATCGCTCAAACCATTGATTGAGTATGCGCGTCGGATTGATTTCCAGTGTATTTTCTAAAAAATCCAATATCGGTTTTATATCTTCATAGGGGACCCGTTCCTGTTCTTTGACAGAGAAAAGATCCTTGATCATTTCCTTGATATCGATCCGGTTCAATCCCTGTTTGGTAAATTTTCCTTCCATGGCATTTTCGATTCTTTTATCAACGGTCTGAGTCGCCTCGTTGAAAATTCTGTAATCGACTTTCTTAAAGTCTTTATCCTGGAAAAATTCCCGATAAAGATCCGCTTCCGACTCATTGGGATGCAGGTATAGCCATAATCGCACCATTTCTCTGAAAAAGGTTCCGTCAACTCTTTTTACCGCCTGATACGGGGGATCTTCGCCAAAAATTAATTTATAGTTTTCCGTGGAAATAGAGTTGATCCTCCCGTGAACCAGATTATACACCAAATCATAAGGCAATCCGATATCGTCGGCCAATTCGGACACCCTGCCGCTGGAAACCCTTTCAAGTATTTTTTGTAAAACCTTTTTGCTGAGTTCAACCCGCTGTCGCCCGGAAGATTTTGGTTTTGAATACATACTGACGACCTCCGAACCAGAAAATGCCTTTAATGTGAATCATGGATTAATTGTCTGATTCAACAAGAAAAAAATGTTTTCTGCTCCTTTTAAAAAGCCGATTTAAAAAAATATCCAGTGGAGAAGCACGGCGCGAAATCCATCACAATCAAAATATCGCTATCAAATATTAAAATGCTCACTTAAAGAAAAATGTCAATGATAAGGCTTCGGAACTAAAATATAATATATTGAATTTATATATAATTAGTCCTATCGGATATAGCCCTATGGATGTTTTTTAAATGATGCTTGATCACCGCGCATTTTTAAATTATTCTAAAATCAGATGATTTTAGAATCGAACCTAAAATATATAGAAGTCAACTCAAAATTAGGATTTTCGTTCGAGATCAAGGCGAGGCCGAGGGTCAACCCGCAGGCATACTCAAGTATGTCGAGGATTTGAGACGAGGGCTCAACGCCGATATCGGACGAAAAGGCTATTTGTAGATGGCTTCTAGCAGGAACAGCATATGATTACTTTGTTGGATTACGGTGCAGGCAATGTCAGAAGCGTCATCAACGCCGTTGAAAGTCTTGGAGAAAGGGTCAATATTGTCGACGGCCCGGATGATATTTTGTCCGCTGAAAAACTGATTTTTCCCGGCGTCGGCAATTTCGGCAGCATGATGCGAATTTTGCAGCAAAAACGCTTCATAGAACCCTTAAAAGTTTATCTGCGCTCCGGAAAGCCGTTCTTCGGTATATGCCTGGGGTTACAGGCCCTGTTTGACAAGAGCGAAGAAGCCCCTGAGCTGGATGGTTTGGGCATTCTCCCGGGATGTGTGAAAAAGTTCGACATCGATCTCTCGGTGCCGCACATCGGTTGGAACGGCCTCAATATAAAAAAAAGGAGCCGAATATTCAATGGGTTGCGGGGAGACGAAAAGTTTTATTTCGTCCATTCTTTCTATGTTGAACCGGAAAACGATGACGTTATTCTGACGACCACCGACTACGATGTTGAATTTACAAGCAGTATTCAGCAAGATAACATCATTGCAACACAATTCCACCCGGAAAAAAGCGGTGATCAGGGGATATTGCTTTTAAAAAACTTTATCCGGCCGGCTCGCGACACAACCGTTTTGAATGGTGTTTCCCGAGGCACCCGGCTGGCGAAAAGAATCATTGCCTGTTTGGATGTTCGATCCAATGACCAAGGGGATCTGGTGGTCACAAAGGGGGATCGGTATGATGTCAGAGAAAAAGGCAATGTCAGGAACCTCGGAAAACCGGTGGAACTGGCCGAAAGGTATTACAAAGAAGGGGCCGACGAGATTACGTTTTTAAATATCACAGGATTCAGGGATTTTCCCCTTGTAGATATCCCGATGCTGTCGGTATTGAAACAAACCTCGAAACACGTTTTTGTCCCATTAACCATCGGCGGCGGTATTCGAGACTATGTGGATAAGGATGGAAGGAAATATACCGCCCTGGAAGTCGCCGATGCATATTTTCGGTCCGGTGCGGACAAAATTTCCATCGGCAGCGATGCGGTGATCATCGCTGAAGATTATATTAAAACAGGTCGTATGACCGGAAAAAGTTCCATCGAACAAATATCCGAAGTCTATGGCGCCCAGGCCGTTGTCGTATCCATCGATCCGAAAAGGGTCTATGTATCTTCCCCGGACAGCGTCGATCATCATGTCATCAAAACAGATGCCAAAGGCCCCAACGGGGAAGAATATTGCTGGTATCGATGCACGGTCAAGGGAGGCAGGGAAGACAGAGATCTGGATGCCGTCACCCTTGCGCAAGTGTGCGAAAAGCTGGGCGCCGGAGAGATTCTCTTAAACTGTATCGATAAAGACGGTACCAATTCAGGTTATGATATCGAGCTTGTCGATGCCGTCAAGAACGCGGTCGGCATTCCGGTTATTGCATCCAGCGGCGCCGGTACCGTGGAGCATTTTTACGAAGTGTTTACAAAAACCAAGGTGGAATCCGCTTTGGCAGCCGGCATATTTCACAGAAAAGAAGTACCGATTGCCGCTGTAAAAGCATATTTGAAGGATAAGGTGGAAATTCGGTCAACTCAATAGTTCGCCTGAACGAAATCTGCATTTTTCGTTCAGGCACTAAGAGACCTTTGAAAAATGTTCATTTTTGTTCAAGTTCAAGGAAGGCGAAAATTTTAACCGCAGGAATACATTGAGTATTTCGAGGATTGAAATTTGAGCATGACGCAGAAATTGGGCAAAAAGGGACGTTTTTCAAGGGTCTCAAAATAAAGGAGACGATTTATGGCGGTCATTACCATCAGCAGAGATTATGCTTCCGGCGGAAGAAAACTGGGACGAAGCCTGGCCAAGAAACTCAACTATCAATATGTCGACAAATCCTTATTTCAAAAAATCGCCGAAGATCTGGACGTATCTGAAACCAACCTGGAGTCCTTTGAAAAAAGCAGAGAGTATCGGATATCCAATGTTTTTTACAAACTTTTCAGCAGAGACTACGTAAAGCGAATTGTGGGGTATGATAAACGGATGGTCGAAGAAAAAGAATACCAGGACAGTCTGAAGCATCTTATCCTGGAAACAGCCAAAGAAGACAACGTGGTCATTATTGGCAGGGCGGCATACTTTTTTCTAAAAGATACGCCGAATTGCTTTCATATCCGTTTGTCCGCCCCAAAGGACTCGCGAAAAAGATATGCCGTTGAGAATCTGAATATACCCGAACATCAGGCCGAAAGCGTTTTGGAAAGACGGGATATCAATTCCCTCTGGTTCCGTCGGTTGATTTGCGGAGAGGGATACGACAGCGTTTATTATTTTCATTTGATCCTGAACATGGGATTTATCCAACCCGAAAAGGCAATTGACATTATCATAGCGTTGATTCGTTAAGCGTGTCGAAACATAGCTAGAGTCCGACAATCAATGTGCCCAAGATGGATATGACTAAAATCATGACCATCAAAACAACGTCGAGTATTCCGTCGATAATTCGATCCAACATGGTATCCTCCGTCATCTCAAACCTGAATTAAAGATTGTCATAAAAAAAGTCCTGAGCTTCCTGAACCGAATCGAAAAATATCCAGTCCCGCTTAATGGTGACCCCGTTTTTTTCCCTGGTGACTTCAATCGCAGTATTTCCGTGATATTCATACTTTTCATGGTAATCCGGATAATAGTTTTTCAGCGTCATGGTTCCTCTCCTTTCTCGAGCGTTCATATTTATAACCTAAAGTTTATATTTATAAACATCAAACGCAAAAAAAAATTTTAGTGCCCATCCATAAATGAGGATTATTTTTTGAGCATAAAGCTGAGACCGGGCAAAAAGACCATTTATGGATGGACACTATCTGAATTCCCTGCAGATCCAGATAACCTTTCCAATAATGCGAATGCTGTTGATCTCGTCTCCTTTAAGATATATCGGGTCATACTCTTTGTTGTCACTGTGCAAAACCAGTTTGTTGGGATGCTTTTCCAGCCGTTTAACCATGATGGTATCATCGACGCCCACAGCGTATACCGCACCCGCCAAAATATCCTTTTGAGATTCATCAATCAGTACGGTATCGCCATTCTTTATTTCAGGTTCCATACTGTTACCGAAAATGTCCATTAAAACCATTTTGCGCATGTTTCCTTTGGTAACTAACCAGTCCTTTCGGAAGCCGTAATATCCTTTAATTTCAGATCCGATTTCAAAAGAACCGCCGCCGGCGCTTAAACGCGCTCTAACCTTCGGAATATTTTTAAAAATTGAATCGTCCGCAACAGATGCTTTTAGAAAGGTCGGACCTGAGCCTGTTTCGATCCAGTCAGGATTTAAACCGAATATGCGGTACAATTGCAGTATCCATTTATCTGGAATAGAATCTTTTTTTCGGGCTTGGGTAATCGCCGACCGGTTAATCTTCAAAGCAGATGCCAGCTCTGTTTGCGAAGCGATCCCCGTGGCATCGAAAACTCTTTGCATAAAAGATTCAAATTGATAAGTGACCATTTCATTCCTCTGATATGACGAGTTGAAACCGATATGTTTATATTACTAAACACATCTTTTAACATATTGCAACAGTTTTTTTAAAAATTTGTCTTTGCCAGTTTTTTTATGCGTAAAAGGCCGGGACTGTTATGAAGATACATCAGCGGCGAACGAAATCCTGCTTCAATGAAATATGTTTCGAGTTCATCGAAAAGGACCGGCTGGTCGGGCCATCGATACTGTTTTTCGCGCTGTTTTATTTGCTGCCAGACTTTTCTCGCCGGTGATTTTTCACTGAACACCGCTTTTTCAGCCGTGTCGCAAAGAAACATTTCACAGATGATCGGCTTAACCCGCCACATGCATCCATGAATATCAAGGTATATGCATTTAAACCCGGTATTGGGTTTAATAAGCGCTTCCGATAAAGCCTTGGTCTCCGATTTCTCCGATACCAGTACGTTCACTACCACATCTGCGAAAAAAGTGATGATACCTTCGCGGGAACAGCAGGCGCTGACCTTGCTTTGATAACATTTCAAAGTGCAGATATTTTCAAAATGTTCGCCAAGGAATGCGTCCACCGTGTTGCGAAACGTCAGATAATCGGAAATCTGCGATAAAAGCCGCTGCTTTTCCTGTTTTGAAATCGCTTCAAGATGACGCTGCACCATATTCAGTGTGTCCAGCTGTTCTTTCTGATACGAACTCATAAACGCCTTCCAAAAATATTGTCATTTTGACGGGGACTTCTTATTATCATTATTTTATAGGTTTTCCAACCGGGTTCGCTTCGTAACAAGACAAAAACAATATCATTTTTTATGAATTTATCAATCAATGATATTGAATATGCAGGCCCGGATCCGGGGGTAGACCAAAATCTCATGGCTCAAAAACCGCGACCGGTTCCATTTCTATTGACCCTCTCCATATTAATGGGATAAAAGTCGAGGAATGAAAAAAATCAGCCAAAAATTCTCAGCATATCCCTTAGTAGAGGATACGCTTCCAAAAATGTGCGCGTTCCGGGATCATGCGGGTTCGGCTTTAGTGATAGTACCTGAATTTTAAATATCAGAATTTCGGAAAAAAATATGAAAAAAAGTTTTACTCAATCATTATTCAGACACCCCAATCTTGTCGTGGCGCCTTGCAAATTCGGTCATGGTGTGTTCGCGACCGCCTGTATTCCGGCCGACACGACAGTGGAAGAATGCCATCATTTGCGTATCAGAGAAAAAGACTGTACCGGGATTTTAAACGACTATGTGTATCATTTGGAACCGGACGATGAGGATACAGAAGGGGCTGCCGAATGTTATTCGCTGCCGCTGGGGTGCGGAAGCATTTATAACCATGCCGAAAATCATAATATTGAATATTGGCATGATACGCAAAGAGATCTCATCATTTTCTACACCATTACAGACGTTTCGGCCGGTGAACAGCTTTTTATCAATTATGGTAAAGATTGGTGGAAAACGCGTGAACTTAAACCCGATAAAGACCGATGACATCGTCTTTGGATGGTGCCGAGATTTTACCCGAAATATAGATGCTATCCCATACCCATTGAAACAGCACGTAACTCTGCTTAGTTTTTATAGAATCAGGTAAATCCGAGCAGGTTGACGGAATACATTGTTTTTGATATTTGGTAAATGATTTGACGGATTTCGCCTGTTTCTCCTTTTGAAATGTGTTCGTTCCGCTCACAAATTAAATGGTTACAGACCGGAATCGTAAAATAATGTGAATTATGAGACTGATCCTCAACATCATCCTGTTAATCGCAACCTTGGTTGCATCTTACGCCGAATATGTTTATTTCACCGTCATACCGCCTGAACTAGACAAGACCGCACCTTTCACCGTCCGTTCTCAAGGATATTTTACCTTCGACCAGAACAAAGCGCTGGGCGGCAGGCGCGATATCGCCCTTTCCAGGTACATCCCTTTATATACTTATCTCCCAAATACCACTGACAGAGTTCAAAAAAACATGGAGAGTCTGATAAAAGAGATCTCATTCCTCCAGGAACAAAAGCCTCTTACCGGGCAGGAACTGGTTGACTATCTTCATGAAGCATTCGGGCTGAAAATCGGAAGAAGCCAGGCCAACCGATTCCTTGGATATCCGAATCTGAAAAATCTTTTGAACGGCATCCTGACCCTCGAAAAGAGCATTATGGAAAATATCATTGCAAAAAACCAGGAGCCGTATAAGGGCAAACAAGCCATAGAGGTGCTCTATCCAAAACCAAAAGGGATTGTCTCCCATCCCACCAATGAAGTTCTGACCATACAACAGGCCCGTATGATGCTGCAGGATAAAGCCCATCAATTGTTTTACGAAATCGATAATAACGTTTTAAATCCCGTTATAGAGATTTCGCAGACAACGCTTTTGCCGAATTTGAAATATGACCAAAAAGAGAATAACCGCCGGATCGAAGAAATTATGCGACGGTATCCTTCCAAAGTCATACATTACGATCCCGGGAATATCCTCGTACCCTTTCATAAAATTATCACGGAAGAGGATCTGCTGCTGATCGACTCATATCTCAAATTCGCTCAAAACAATCTCTATGACATGACGCTATGGATATTTGTCATCACCCTGTTGATAATTTTATTCAATGACATGTTCATTTTAAAGGTCTTGAGTTCCGGGCAGCGGAAAACACTGTCTTACCGCCCGATTCTCTCCCTGTTGATTATCAGTGTTATTCTTTTCAAAGCCTGTCTGCTGTTCACGCCGTTTCCCATCTATTTCGTTCCTTTCGCCCTGATCCCCTTCGTCATCATTCTTTTGAATCATGGGCGGGTCGCCGCCACCTGGTCCGTGGTAACCGGCGCCATACTGATGACGATCATTTCAACAGAGACCTTTCAGATATTTCTATTTTTCGCGATCGGGGGTTTGGCGGCCGTGTTGCTCTCTCTTAAGATACAAAAACGCGTCCATGTGCTGATCTCTTCGTTCATTGTGGGAATTATCAATGTGATCGTAATGTCGGCTTTTTCCGCGCAGTGGCAAAACATTATGCCTTTGTTGGGGAAATCGAGTGAACTGTGGTTGTCCTTAAGCGCCCTGGCGTCGGACAAGACGCTGTCCGGCAGCATCGGATGGGCTTTTACGGGCGGTATTCTATCAGGACCCCTTGCGCTATTGATACTGCCGGTGCTTGAGGTCGGCCGCCATGCCACCTCAAACTTTAAACTCGCAAAGTATGCCGATCTTCAGCATCCTCTCTTAAAAGATCTTTTTGCCAAAATTCCGGCAACGTATCAGCATAGCATGACCATGGCGTCTCTAGCCCAAGCGGTGGGGGAAGCGGTCGGCGCCAATACGCTTCTCTTGAGAACGGGCGCTTACTATCATGATATCGGCAAGATGGCGGAACCCATGTTCTTTTCAGAAAACCAATCCGGCGGAGAGAACCCCCACGACACAATGGACCCGTCGGAAAGTGCCAGAATTATAATCAATCATGTAAAACACGGCGAACAGATCGGCAGGGAAATGGGGATTCCCGAGGTGATCGTGGACCTTATCAAACAACACCATGGCACGCTATTTGTCGAATTTTTTTACAACAAGGCAATCAAGGCAAACCACGCCTCCAAGCCTCGCAAAAAGGATTTTCGGTATCCCGGACCAAAGCCCCAGACTTTAGAGGCTGCGATATTGATGATCGTGGATTCGGTCGAAGCCACATTCAGGTCCATGGAAGCACCGACGCAAGAGCAAATTGAAAGAATGATCCTTCTCAACATTGTAAAACGAATCGCCGACGGTCAGTTCGACGAATGTAATGTCTCCACTCGGGATGTCGCAACGATTGTCGAAATCTTGACCCATTCAATAGAAGCCACATTCCACTCCCGGATTACATACCCATGGCAGGACAAAAAATAAGCGCTGAAAATTATATTGCCGTGTGGTTGTTTCTTTTAAAACTTTCTTTCTGCAGCCCCAATCGCTTCATCTTGTTGTAGAGCGCCCTCGTATGGATTCCCGCGATCCTGGCCGCACGGCCGACGCGTCCCCTGGTTTCCTTCAGTACCATTTCAAGGTACAAACGCTCCGCCTGATCCACCACTTCCCGGCAAACCTCCGGAAGCGTCATATTCTTCCATGATGCCATTGTCATTTCATCCGGATGAATGAATCCTTTTGAAAAGGAAGCGGGCTCGTGAAAAATATAGGGTAAATCTTTCAACGAGATCTTCTCGGTCTGGCACAACAGCATACCCCGCTCGATCACATTCATCAGTTCCCGGACATTTCCGGGCCAATCATACTGGCAAAGGGCTTTCATTGCCGCTTCCGTCACCCCGGTGACATCTTTTCCGATCTTTTGCTGGTAAAGTTCGATGAACCGGTGGGTCGTAGCCGGAATATCCTCTTTATGCTTGCGAAGTGGCGGAAGCGTGAGCATCACGACGCTGAGCCGGTAATAAAGATCTTTGCGAAATTGCCCCTTCTCCACCAAATCTTCCAGGTTTTGATTGGTCGAAGCGATGACGCGAATATCGACCCATATGGGCCGCTCGCTTCCCAGCGGTTGCACCTCATAATCTTGTAGAACGCGCAGCAGTTTGGCTTGAAGGTGAAGGGGCATTTCACCGATTTCGTCCAGAAAAATGGTCCCTCCGTGGGCCATTTCAAAGGCGCCTCGCCGGGATCGGACGGCACCGGTAAACGCGCCCTGCTCATGTCCGAAAAGCTCACTTTCCAGAAGATGTTCAGGCAGCGCCGCCGTATTCACTGCGACAAACGGCCCGGCGGATCGAGGACTATCGGAATGAATGGCCTTGGCCAGATGCTCCTTGCCGACGCCGGTTTCTCCCAAAAGCAGCAGCGGAGAATTGCCGGGTATGATTTTCCAGACCTCATCCATAAAGATCTGCATGGTCCTGCTTTCTGAAATAAAATCGCTGATTTTGGGGGACGTATGGCCTCTTGCATTCAAACGGTTTTTCTGAATGAACTGTCGACGGGATTCCACGGTGGATTCGATAGCCTCAATCAGACTCTTTTTCGACACCCCGCTATAGAGCACCACGTCTGCGCCGGCAGCCACCAGTTTGGCATGCTCCTCCGATGAATCACTGTCATGAAGCACCACCGTGGTCGGGGTTTCAGGCAGCTCATTGAGCATTGAAATGCTGTATTCGGTTTTGGGTGGAATGAGTGATTCACTGATGACAATGATATCACCGCAACTGCGGATCACATTCTGCCATGGCGTCTTCGCATGGCTGCAGCTTTCTACGCGAATGTCGGCCTCTTGAAAACGCCCTTCCACATATGTTTGCAGGCTTTTATTTTTGATCGCCAAAACCAACCGGATGAGCATGGCATCAATCTCCCCAAATAAAGTATTTAAATTCCGATTTTTATTCTTTCACACGATGCTGCCGCATGAATTTCAAGTATCGCCGTTTAAAATTTTAAAATATAAATATTACTTTATGTTATGTTTATTTTTAGCGTACTTAAAAACTGTTGTCAATGCATGAATCATCAAAAAATAATGATTTTTTGGGATTTTGCTATCCATTATTTCAGCATATTAATGCTCATAATTTACATTTTAAGCATTATTATACTCAAATAATTTATTTTAGGTATGATGATGCTTATTTTAATCGGCGCCCAAGGACTCTGAGAGAAAAAATGGACAATATTATATGTAAATACAGTTTGTTATCTATATTTATCTTTTTGGCATAAAACATGCTAGTCCTTTATCGATTTTATTAATGACGAGAAGTGGTTTCAAAACCTTCAATCGGGTTTAAGGTCAAGGCGGACTGAGGCTGTCAACCGCAGGAATAGCCGGAATATTTCGAGGATTGACCGTCTCAGTCCAACACAGCTTGTCCCGTCGTAGCTATCGCGAAGATGGAAGATTGAGCCCGAGGGGAGGTTTTGAAACCACTTCTAATAAAATTACAGGAGGAATAATTAATGACGCAAGTTGCGATGATAAAGAATCCATTGGAATCAGTATCCACCGGGCACATCTTGGCCACGGAGGTTCAGCCGCTTTGGGGGATCGCCTCGGCCATCGATATTTACGGCTGCGATCCGGATAAAATCAGGAACGATAAAACCATTCGCAGATTTGTGGTTGAGTTGTGCGATCTTATCGAAATGAAACGTTTCGGCGAGACACAGGTCGTCCATTTCGGGGAAGACGAACGCGTCGCCGGCTATTCAATGGTTCAGCTTATCGAAACATCCCTTATTTCCGCGCATTTTGCCAATCTGACCAATACTACCTATCTGGACGTATTCAGCTGCAAACCTTATGATCCGGAAACAGTCCGCAATTTTGCCCAAGGCTTTTTCGGTGGAAGCCACAGCATTTTAAACGTAACTTTGAGGCGCTGACATGGATACGGTCCACATCTATCAAGATCCTGATATTTGCCATAGACTCTGGGAAAGATTTTGGCCCAAGTCGTGTATTTTCGATCTGTGGCCGGTTAGGGCCTGTTTTATGAAACACTACCGGCGACCGCTTTTTTTTATGCTGGCGGGTAAGGATCGCCGGGAATCCCGTCTGTTGGCCCTCAACTGGATCGAAGAAGAATCGGTCTTCGGCCACTTCCCCGGAGAAATATGGCAGGGAAAAACCTGGCTTGAGCAAAACAAAATCACCGGTACCGGAAGACAATCTCTTCAAATGCTGCTGGATCACTTGCCGGAAAAATGCTTCGTTCGATATATTGACGGTGATTTTCTTCCGGCATGGAAAAGTGATATCTCCGTCGATGAAATCGGATATCTCTTCTTTCCGCCTCAGTACAATTTTTCATTTGAAAATTACAAGAATGCTTTCACCAGAAAATCCCGCAAGAATATCGACCGGGAAATCAATCGACTTCACGCGCAAAACGTCGCTTTTCGACACAATCATATGGCCGATGTCGGCCGGATGTTTGAGATGAATCTTTCGGCTTTCGAAGAAATGTCTTATTTTTATGACCGCCGGTTTTTCAACGCATTTATCGATCTCATCGCTTTTCTCGATCAACATCATCTTCTACGGCTGACCTCGGTAACCATCGGCGGTCGTTTAGCGGCCGTAGATGTCGGCGCCTTGTGGAATAACACCTATACGATCTTGGCCGGGGGAACAGATCCAAATTTTCCCGGTGTCGCCAAACTGATCAATTTTCACCATATCGAATGGGCCTGCCGCCAACGCCTGGCAGCCGTAGATTTTCTCTGCGGCGATTTCAACTGGAAGTCGAGATTCCGTTTGCATCCGCGCCCCCTGTACAAGATCTGTTCACCGGAGATCGATGCCGCCGCCGGATTCCAGGACAGAGAGAGGATGCTGGGCTGTGCGATCTGAGAATCGTTTGCTGGTGGTGGGAACGACCTCGGATTATATCGATTGGATCCGCCGCGCCTGTCCCCAAAGAGCCCTTTTTATCACTGACCCGGGCATAAGATCAAAAGCAAGAGAACCTGCTCCTGCACCCCACGAGGAAGTACTGTGCGAGCTGGACGATAACGCGAGCGTTTGGGTAGCGGTGACGCGTCACTTGGAACATTGGGGCTTACGGGTGGACGGTATTGCCTGCTTTGATTGCGAATCAATGGCTTTGGCGGCCTTGCTCGCTCGTGATTTTTCTGCGGCCTTTGTATCTTTATCAGCGGTCAAAAACTGCCGGGATAAGCTCTTTTCAAAAGAACTCTGGCAGAAAGGCCACATTGACTGCCCTAGTATGGCACCGGTGTGCAATGTTGAAGATGCCATTGATTTTCTTTCAACCCTTAAACGAGGGTGCGTGCTCAAGCCCCTTTCCGGAAGCGGCAGCGAACTGGTCTTTCACTGCAAAGACGAAAAAGAATGTCGCAGGGCATTCAGCATCATTCAAGACGGGCTCCGGCAACGAAAAAATCACCGCCTTTACAAGGGCGTTTCCAATGATTCACCTCCGATAATTGTCGAAGAGTTCGTCGATGGTTCGGAGTTTTCCTGCGATTTTTTCATGGATGAAGAAGAAACAATACTGATCCGACTGACGAAAAAAATTCCTTCATCTTTCGGCCCCTTCGGTACCACCATGGGGTATGTCCTCGTCGATGCGCTGCCCAACGGTATCGATCTCAACATATTTCGCCGGTACCTGGCCCGCGCGGCCGGTGCTCTTGGAATAAAAAGATCCATCTGCATGGCGGACTTCATAGTGCGAGAAAGCGACATTATTCTGCTTGAGATGGCGCCCCGGCCGGGAGGCGACTGTCTTCCAGCGTTGATTCGCAATGGGCTTCAATTGGATATCCTCGCACTGGCACTTGATGTCGCGCAGAACCGCCCGTTGAGTATCGGCTCGTTCCGGCCGCCCCAACCCTTTGTGGGGCTGCGTATCCATGCCAAACATGGCGGCATTTTCCGACGCATCGACTGCGGTCTATTGAAAGAAGATGCGCGCATAAAAGAAATCCAAATCCTGCGGCATTCCGGCGATATCATCCGCGTGCCGCCCGAAGATTACGACTCCTTTGTCCTGGGAAATATCATTTTTACACCCCAAAATACGACGGATCCGTTGGGTGAGTGCCGACGGCTTCTGGACATGGTAACCGTGGAGATCGAATCGTCATGACGCGCTTAATACATCAAAATATAGTCCCACCCAAGCATTCTGAAGAAATGCCGCTGCTAGGGCCCGAAGAATTGATTCCATTTATCGAACAGTATTTCAGCCGGCGGAAAGTCTATCTCAAACAAGTCAAAAAACATGGCTCTTTCCTGTACGTGTTGGAACCGGACGTATTGATGCGGCGTGCGGAACAGTTTAAAAAAGCGTTTCGCCGGGAGTTGCACGATTCGGGCTTTTATTTCGCCGTCAAAAGCAATAATCATCCCGAAGTCGCTCGAACCCTTCTGAAATCAGGCTTCGGACTGGATGTATCCAGCGGTGTGGAATTGCAGACGGCCATCGATGTCAACGCAAAGGAGATTATTTTCAGCGGACCCGGCAAAACGCCAGAAGAGCTGGAATCGGCTGTACGAAACAGCAGCTGCGTGACAGTGCTGATAGACAGTTTCGGCGAACTGCACCGACTGCAAAAGGCTGCCTCAATGGCGGGGACTACGGTGCGCGCCGGTGTGCGGCTGACCACCAACCCCAAAGGCTTGTGGCGAAAGTTCGGGATACCGCCTGAAACGCTCACCGAATTCTGGCGTGCCGCCCGGTCATGCCCCCATATAGCTCTAAAAGGGATTCAGTTTCATACCAGTTGGAATCTTTCAGCAGCGTCCCAAACAGACGCTATCGCCCTTTTGGGAGAACTGCTTTCACACATGCCGGATAATCTCATCGAAAACCTGTCATTTATCGATGTCGGTGGCGGATACTGGCCCCGTCAGGGTGAATGGCTTCATCCTCCGGCAGAACCGCAGGAGATGCGTCAAAAGACGAACAGGCATTTGTCCGACATATCGATGATTCATCTTCGATTCCCGGCAGAACCCATTGAAACATTTGCCCGGAAGATCAGTCAGGCAATAAAATACCATATCTTTCCCGTGACACGTTGCAGAATTTGTTTCGAACCCGGCCGCTGGATCTGCAATGATTCAATGCACCTTTTGATGACCGTCGTGGATCAAAAGGCAGAGGACCTGGTTATCACGGATGCCGGCACCAACGCCGTGGGATGGGAGCGTTTTGAAACCGACTATTTTCCCGTCCTGAATTTGACGCGGCCGGCTTTGATCGAAAAACCTTGCTACATCCTCGGGTCGCTGTGCACTCCCCATGATGTATGGGGATTCAGCTACTTCGGCCGGGAAATCCGTGTGGGCGACGTGCTCATGATTCCCACCCAGGGCGCCTATACATACAGCCTACGGCAACATTTCATCAAAGCCGTGCCCGAGGTTGTGATTATGTGAGCGTCGTCCTCTTTCTCCTTGGTTCGATGATGAGCAGATTGTCGTCGTAAGTCACAATGCCCAGCATAATGGAACAAACCAGTCGGTAGATGTTGACTTCGTACTGCTGGTGCGAAGACACAGGGTTCGGCTTTAGTGGATCGGCGATGAGCACATTGCGCGACATCTTGTCATATCCTGCCAGCACAACAAAGTGCCCGGTCGATTCACCTCGAATATCATCATAAACAAGATGAAGATCTTCAACATACTCACGAGAACAACTGTAAAGGTACGTGGCGTTTAAACCCGTTAAAATGGGCACTTCCCGTTTTAGATAATTCCGTATCAAACCCGGCGTAAGCGACTGAAAACGAAGCTTTCCGCCAAGTTCAAAGAATTTTAAATACGCATGCGTCGCTGTGTTAAACAAGGAATCATCATCTTTGTACTTGAGCTGCAACCTGAGTTTCTCTGAAATGTCAGGACCATTTGGTACAAACCATGTGGGATCGAAAAGCTTGAGGTTGTATGTGTAAATCATCGCTTTATAGCCGCGACGCAAGGCATGGCAGGCAAGATAAACGGCCAGTGTGCCGCCGCCTTCCAAATCCGTCACCTCTGAAACGACCCGGCTCAAATGAATGGGATCGTCAAAATAACGGTAAATTGCATGAAGGCAGGTGGGGCCGCAAGTGGCATCATCCGGTTGCGGAGAAATGTCTAAATACAGTTTCATATGATTTCAAACGCAATTAAAAAGCTTAAATGAATCCTTACTCGCCTACACTTTATCTTCGCTGTTTTCCGTGCAAACGCCGCAAATGCTGCAGGATTCAACTGGGCAAGGGGGAGAAACTTTGCCCTGAAGGGCTCTTTTATACTCGCTTTTGAGAAAAGTTTTTCTGATGCCGTGGTCGATAAAATCCCAGGGGAGCAATTCATCCAATGAACGCTCTCTGAGAACATAGAAATCAGGGTTTATGGGAGAAGATTTCAAGGTTTTGGGCCAGTTCCCCTGATTGGCATTTGCCCGCGACAACAGTTGCGCAACCCTTCGGTCCCCCCGTGCCAGCAGTCCCTGAATATAAGCCCACCGGGGAATATCCGCATGGACGCGAACATTTGCCACCCTTTTCAGAGCGTTTTTAACTTTCTTTATCTTCTCTTTAAGCAAATGAACATCATCCATCTTCACCCATTGAAACGGCGTAAACGGTTTCGGAACAAAGCTGTTCAAACTGACGGTGATCTCTCCCATGCGTTTTCTGGCACGGCTCGATTTGAGGAACTGATGCTTTATTCTTTTGCAAAGGGCCGGAATCGCTTCAACATCGTCCATGGTTTCAGTGGGCAGGCCGACCATGAAATAGAGCCTTATGTTAAGGATGCCGGCGGCGACAATCTGTTCGACGGCTTCGAGGATGTCGGTTTCTTCGATCCCCTTGTTGATGACCTTTCGCATCCGTTCCGATCCGGCATCCGGCGCAATTGTCGCGGTTTTGGCTTTGCTTTTCCTGAGCACCGAAAGGAGTTCAGACGTCAGCGCATCGGCCCGAAGGGAGCTGAAAGATACCCGGGTATCTTTTTCCACTTTAGCGCAAATTTTTTCGAGATCCGGCAGATCCGATACCGCGGCACCGACAAGCCCTATTTTGCTTGTCTTTGAAACCCCCTGATCCATACATTCCATTAGGAGGGGAAAGGGCCTGAACCTCGGCGGTCTATAAACAAATCCCGAAGCGCAGAACCGGCAGCCATGGGCGCATCCTCTGCTGACTTCAATGAGAAACGTATTGTCGAAAATCGTATCGGATGTGATGATGGCGCTGCATGTCGGTGTACGGGAAAGATCTCTGACATAAAGGCGTTCAACTTTGGCCGGAACATCGAATATGGGCTCAAGGGCGCCAAGCGTTCCGTCCGGATGATAGGATGCACTGTAAAAAGAAGGAATATAAGCACCGGGAACATCTCTGGCAATGATATTCAGGCATTGCTGCCTGTCCCGAGCCAGGGTATCGGGAGAGAATGTTGTCAAAAATTTCGGCAGAACCGCCTCGGCTTCACCGATGAGAAAGCAGTCGATAAACGGCGCCAGGGGTTCCGGATTTAAAAAGAAAGCAACTCCCCCTGCAATCACGAGGGGGTGGGGGGGTACTCTGTCTTTGGATTGCAGAGGGAGCTTTGCTTTTTCGAGAATGCTCAGGAGGTTGGGGAAGTCATTCTCATATGATACCGAAAACGCAACAAGATCAAAGGCCCGAATATCATTTCCGGACTCTATGGTGGTGATGCGTCCCGTCCCGGTCCGTTCGTCATCATCCGGAAGAAACGACCGCTCGCATAACATATCTTCATATGAATTGATGAGTTCATACACCGCCTGAAAACCGAGGTTGGACATGCCGACATGATACGTATTGGGATAGACCAGCGCGACCTTGACACGTTTTTTCCATTGTTTTCGGATGACGCCGGTTTCGCTGTCCGCCACATTTTTGTAAATTTTATGGGGTGTGCGTACCATGTAACGCTATCATCGGTTTCTAATCCGCCTTTCTTCGTAAAAATGTCGGTACATCCAGATTCGCAAGATCGGAATTGTCAACGACGATACCTCTGTATCCTCTGTAAGTGCCGCCGCCCGATTCACCCACTGCATGCTTTCGACGGATAAAGGTCGGTTCGTCATAATCGACGGCATCGTTAAAATCCTCGGCTGTGATATCCCTGACTCTGCCTCTGAGTTCTGTTTTCATACCGGTTTCCGGCGCCGAATCGATCCCGGTGGCAATGACGGTGACCCGCATCTCATTGCCGAGGCTGTCGTCCACGGCGGTTCCCCATATAATGTCGGCCTCTTCACCGACCTCATTGTATATGCGATCAGATGCCTCGGTCATCTCTTCCATCGTCAAATCGGTATTGCTGGTAATGTTCATCAACACGCCCTTGGCGCCGGAAATGGAGATATCTTCCAGCAAGGGATGTGAGATCGCCCTTTCAGCGGCTTCCAAGGCACGGTTCTCACCGCTGGCAATGCCGATGCCCATAATGGCCATACCGGCCTTGGACATGATGGTTTTAACATCGGCAAAGTCAAGATTGATCAATCCCGGCATCATGATAAGGTCCGTAATCCCTTTGACGGAATGGAGCAGCACTTCATCGGCTTTTTTGAACATATCGATCATCCTGGCATTTTTAGATGCAAGGCCCCTGAGCCGGTCATTGGGGATGGTGATGACCGTATCGGCGGTTTGTTTGAGCATGTTAATGCCGTCTTCAGCCTGTTTAGCCCTTTTCTTGCCTTCGAATGAAAACGGTTTGGTCACCACCGCCACGGTCAATATGTCGATTTCTTTGCAGAGCTCTGCGATCACCGGCGCCGCGCCGGTTCCGGTACCGCCGCCGAATCCCGCTGTAATGAACACCATATGGCTGCCGGTCAATGCATCTTTAATGGCTTCGGCATTTTCCAGCGCCGCTTCACGCCCGATTTGAGGGTTGGCCCCGGCCCCCAGACCCTGGGTGAGCTGTTCACCGATCTGGAGCTTGGCCGATGCCTTTGAAACGTCAAGGGCTTGTGAGTCCGTATTGGCAGCAATAAATTTTACGCCTTGAAGCTTGGAATCAATCATGTTGTTGATGGCATTCCCCCCGGCGCCGCCAACGCCGATCACCATTATTTTAGCAAAATTCTCATTTTCAATCAAAGTAAACGTCATGTCCCCCACCTCCTGTTATTAAATCATAGATTGTAAATTGAAAATTCAAGGAATTGCTCCAATTTTATCGACTGATAAACAGAGCCAGGCGATACAACAAATCTTCATTCTTGAATTTTCAATGCCGAACGGCCCCCTGTCCGCCCTGGCTAGCGCCTGTCGATAATGTGTCATCTCAAGTCATATCACCTCCTTGAACCACTTTTTCATCCGGATCATGACTCTGTTGAAAATATTGGTGTCACGAATCCTGAATTTCTTTTTCGGTTGATTTCTGGCGCCGTATAAAACGAGCCCGACACCGGTGGCATACATCGGGTTGTTGACGACATCCGTAAGACCGCTGATCCCTCTGGGTGTCCCCAGGCGGGTCGGCAGATCGAAAACCGCCTCCGCGACATCCGTGACACCCTCCAAAAGGGATGAACCGCCGGTTAACACGATGCCGGAAGTAATGGTATTTTCCATTCCGGCCCGAAAGACTTCTCTTTTGATGAGCGTGAAAATTTCTTCCATCCGGGGTTCCAGTATTTCGCCCAGGATTTGTCGTTGAAGCTTTCTGGGTTTGCGTCCTCCCATACCGGGGACTTCGATGGTTTCATCACCGCTGATGTTCTGGGAAATACAGGTGCCGTATTTTTTCTTTATCTTTTCTGCGTCGGCCAAGGACGCACGCAGCCCGATACTGATATCATTCGTCAGGTTGTTGCCGCCCAGGGCCAGTACAAATGTGTGTTTGATGTTTTTCCCGGAAAAAATGGCGAGGTCGGTTGTACCCCCGCCAAGGTCCATCAGCGCCGTCCCAAGATCCTTTTCTTCATCCGTCAGCACGGCCTCTCCCGAAGCAAGGGGCTCCAAAACAATATCGCACACATCGAGTCCCGATCGATTGGCGCATTTCACAATGTTATGGGCGGATGTCACAGCGCCGGTCACGATATGAATCTTGGCTTCCAGCCGAACGCCGGACATTCCCACCGGATTCTGAATTCCGCCCTGGTCGTCGATCATGAATTCCTGAGGAATCACATGAATGACTTCTCGGTCCATAGGAATCGCTACGGCACGCGCCGCATCGATGACCCGGTCCACATCCTGTTGCGTGACTTCCGGTCCCTTGATCGCAACGATGCCGCGACTGTTAAACCCCGTGATATGGCCGCCTGCAATTCCAGCATACACGGATGAAATTTCACATCCTGCCATAAGCTCCGCCTCTTCAATGGCTTTTTGAATCGATTCCACGGTGGACTCGATATTGACGACCACGCCTTTCCGAAGTCCGATGGAGGGATGTGTACCGATACCGACGATATTTATTTTATCCCCTGTCACTTCACCGACCACGGCACATATCTTCGTCGTTCCGATATCGAGTCCGACAATAATATTTCCATGTCCCTGCATCTTAAACCTCCTTGCGGCTTTTTCCGACGGATTCTAACTTCACGGGATTTACGACGATGCGATTCAAATTGTTAAGATCAATGGATTCAAGCTGCGAAAAACCACCCTCTTTTTCCAGATAAAAAAGAACGTCTTTGAGCATGGCATACTTGCTCGGATAATCATTGTATCCGATTTTTATCTCTTTGATATGATCGAATGCATAAATGGTAAGACCCATTTCCCGATCCACGTCGATTTTTTTGATGGAATTATAAGGCAGAATACTTTCGGATTTTTGTCCGAGGGTCAGTACCTTCATCACGGCATCAAAGGGAGCGCTTCTCGGCTCACCCTTGACATTGATATCCGAAAATTCGAGACCGCCGATGACCGGCAATCGACAACGGTCCGCTGCATCCATTTCTTTGAATATTTCCCCTTGGGTATTGATGATAAATTTCCGACCGAGATCGAGTATCGCGAGCGGATCCTGCTCTTTTATTCTGATATCGATTCCGGAGGGGAGATCCCGGGAAATTTGTGCATCTTCAATCCATGGTTGTGCGAGCAATCGTTTTCGGGCTTTTATCAGATTGACCGAGAAAATATTAACGCCGCTGATGATTTTTGCCTGCTGCAAAACTTTCTCTTGTGTCAGACGATGAATGCCGGCGACCTTCAAGGATTTGGCCCTGAAATAATTGCACTGGGTTAATAAATCGTAGCTGAACACAAAAAGAAGGCTGACAAAAAGCAACGCAGCGCCAACAGTTGCCAGCTTCATCCCCAAGACCAGGCGTTTTATGAGTTTGTTGCGCTTTATGGCAGCACTGTTTTTGTAATAATTTTTTCGGACTTTTTTACGTACCAACAACCTTGACCTCTCTTTCCAGATGAATATTGAACTTTTTTAATATGGTATCCTCCGTAAGATCGATCAGCGACAGAAAATCAGCGGCCGATGCATTTCGACGGTTGATAAAAAAATTGGCGTGTTTCGAGGAAATTTGGGCGCCGCCGATTGATTTTCCCTTTAAACCGGACATCTCGATGAGCTGCCCCGCGGTCGGGCCGGTGCCGGGATTTTTAAAAACACATCCGGCACTTGGAAAACCAATGGGCTGTTTTCTTCGACGATCCATGATGATTTCTCTGGCTGATTTCTTCAGCTTTTCAGGATCCGAAGGATAAAAAGAAAAGCGACCGTTTAATATAATCGCCTGATCCTCAAGACCTTCCGTCAATTCCGGATTCCAGGAAAGCTTTCGATATGCGAAATCAAGTGATTTTCCTTCAATACGGCGCGTCTTTCCCGAAGGCAGAAGAACATCTATGGATTTAAGCACATTTTCCATGGAACCGTGGGAAGTCCCTGCATTCATTTTAATGCCGCCGCCAACCGTTCCGGGAATACCCAGGGAAAAGTTCATGCCTTTTAAACCTCGTTTCAGGGCATAGGCACACAGCGCCGTCAGATTTGCGCCTGCCATAGCCGTCACCAGAGCCGCCTCCGTATGGGGACCGGTCTCTTCGATCGTCTTTAAACATTTTGTCAATACGACCACGACACCTCGAATACCAGCATCTTTAACCAAAAGATTGGTGCCTCTGCCGATGATCAGATAAGAAATCCTTTTCTCCCCGGACCAGTTGATCAGGGCCTGAAGATCTTCAACGGTCTCGGGTGCCGCAAAGACTTCCGCAGGTCCGCCGATTCGCAGAGAAGTGTGTCTGGACATCGGTACTTCAAATCTGACACTGTTTTTAAAACGACTTTCAAGCCATCTGATTGAATCCGCATCAAGGGCCATTGCCCTTATATCCTTTCACAGCGCTTCCAGCAGCATTTCACCGACTTTCCAAACATCTCCGGCACCCAGTGTCAGGAGAATATCATTCGTGATCAGCGTTTTTTTCAAATAGGAAACCGCAGCATCCAGCCCGTCTTTATAAACAACGTCTTTGTGACCGTGATGCTGTATTTCCTCGAATAAGGCAATACTCTCCACCCCTTCGATCTTTCCTTCTCCGGCGGCATAAATGGGCAGAACCACCAGAAGGTCCGACTGATAAAATGCCCGGGTAAATTCTTCGAAAAGCGCCCGGGTGCGCGTATATCGATGGGGCTGAAACACCACCACAATCCGTCTGTCCGGCCAGCATTCCTTTGCGGCCTGGAGCGTTGCCTTGATTTCGGTGGGATGATGACCGTAATCGTCAACCACGGTAATGCCTTTCTTTTCTCCTTTAATTTCCAGCCGGCGTTGAACCCCTTCCGCGGTTTGAAGGGCCGATCTTATCACATCAAAGGAAATATCGAGCTCAAGGCCCACCGCGATACTGGCCAGCGCGTTGTAAACATTATGGATCCCCGGAAGATTCAAGGTAATCCTGCCCAACGTTGTTCCCACATGATCCACCGTGAAGGTGCTCCGTAATCCTTCAAAAACCACGTCTCTTGCTTTAAAATCCGCCTGGGTGCTCATCCCGTAAGTTGTAAAACGCTTTTTAATTCTCGGAATCAACGACTGGATCGGCTCATTGTCGAGACAAAGCACCGCCAGTCCATAAAATGGTATTTTGTCGATAAAGCTCAGAAAAACGTCCTTGATATGATCCAGATCGCGATAAAAATCGAGATGCTCTCGATCGATATTCGTGACCACGGCAATGGTCGGAGATATTTTCAAAAAAGAACCGTCGCTTTCATCGGCTTCGGCCACGATGAAATCTCCTTCGCCCAAAAGGGCATTGGAACCGATGCTTTTGAGTTTGCCGCCGATCACCACAGTGGGATCAAGCCCTCCTTTCCCCAGCACCGCCGCCACAATCGAAGTGGTGGAGGTTTTGCCGTGAGCGCCGGCAATGGCCACGCTGTACTTTAAACGCATCAGCTCTGCCAGCATCTCCGCCCTTGGAATAACGGGGATTGACGCCCTATGGGCCGCGACAACCTCGGGATTTTCTGCGCCGACGGCCGACGATACGACAACGACGTCGGCCTTTTGGATCTGTTCTTCACAATGGCCTTTGAATATGCTGCCGCCGAGGCTCTCAAGGCGACCGGTAATATCCGAAAGACTGATGTCGGAGCCGGACACTTTATACCCGAGATTGAGCAAAAGCTCGGCGATCCCGCTCATTCCGATGCCGCCGATCCCCACAAAGTGAATATGGTATTTTTTTAGAAACATAAGTACTTCACACCTGGTAATTAAGAAATCAATTCATAACAATCATCCACGATTACGGCCGCCGCATCGACACGTCCGAACATTTTGCACCGGGCCCCCATTTGTCTCAAAGCTTCCGGATGCCGAGCATAATAATTGATCCGCTGCGCCAGGATCTTGGCGCTGAGATCTTTTTCCTCAATCATCTCGGCAGCGCCCGTACTTACCAGCGCCCGGGCGTTCATTACCTGATGGTTATCTGCTGCAAAAGGAAACGGTATAAAAATAACCCCTTTCCCCAGGGCTGAAATTTCCGCCACAGTGGTGGCGCCGGCCCGGCAGATAATGAGATCAGCTTTTTGATACTGTCGTTCCATGTCTTTGAAAAATGCTTTCACATCGCTTGCCATGCCGTATTCTTCATATTTCTGTTTGACCTGCGCCTCGTCCTGGACACCGGTCTGATGCGCAATGAAAATCTCATCTTTGTTATCCAAATGCTCAAGCGCTTCCAAAATCGTTATATTTATCCGATGCGCCCCCTGGCTTCCGCCCAGTATCATGATCGAAAAAACGTTTTCCGTCCGCGATGCCTGAACCCCGGTGCTGTGCTGCTGTTTTGCGCATTCAACGATCTCTTTTCTTACAGGATCGCCGGTAAGCCGCATTTTTTCACTTGCCCCATCGAATTTCGTTTCCGGAAACGAAACATATATTCGATTCGCAAACCGAAACAGCATCCGGTTTGTGATCCCCGGGAGAATATTTTGCTCATGCAAAACAATCTTTATCCGCAAAAGCCATGCGCCGATCACCAGTGGTCCTGCAGAGTACCCGCCGACGCCCATCACCAGATGCGGTTTGAAAGATCTTAGGATTGACACGGATTGCATGACCCCTATGGGTATTTTTAACATCGCAACGAGTTGATTTTTAATTCCCCGTCCCTTGAACCCTTCTGAGGTAATGCGTTTGTGGGCAAATCCTTTTTCAGATACCGTCGAAACCTCGAACGGTCTCCCCGGGCCCACAAACAAAATACTGTTTTCAGGGTCTCTGGCACAAAATTCCTCGGCAACGGCAATCCCCGGAAAAAGATGACCGCCGGTCCCGCCGCCGGCAATGACAACCCGCAATATATGCCTGTCTGATCTCGTGTTCATTTCAATATTTGATGAATTCGTTAAAAGTAGAAATCATCAACGACCGGCTTTAACCATTTTCTTCACCCCGCTGATGTTCATGAGCACACCGATGGACGCCATGTTCATCAAAAGAGAGGTGCCGCCGTAGCTTAGAAAAGGCAGTGTCAGCCCTTTAGTGGGCAGAAGGCCCAACGCGACGCCCATGTTGATGCATATCTGGAGGCCCATTGCCGTGGTGAGCCCGACGGCCACAAATGATCCAAAGGCATCCGGGCTGTTTCTGGCAATGGAGATGCCCCTCCACAAGATCAGGGTATACAATCCCAAAATAACCAGTACCCCTATGAGACCCAATTCTTCTCCGATGACCGAAAAAATGAAATCGGTGTGAGGTTCTGGAAGATAGAACAGTTTCTGATACCCCTTCCCGATGCCGGCGCCCCATATTCCCCCGGTGCCGAAGGCCAATAGAGAGTGAACCACCTGGTACCCTTTGTCCCCCGAATATTGCCATGGATTCATAAAGGACATGATGCGATGGATGCGATAATCGGCACCGGCCATCATATAATAGGCGGCGGGAATCACTGCCACCATCGACCCCAACAAAAATGTTATTCGAACGCCGCCGACAAAGAGCATGATCCAAGTGATGGCCCCGAAAATCACCACGGAGCCGAAGTCGGGCTGGAGCATGATCAGTATGGCAAACAAACACAGGACCAATACATGGGGCAAAAAACCGACACTAAACGCCTTGATCCGGTCCATTTTCCGGTTCATGGAATACGCGAGATAAATGACCAGGGCAAATCGCGCGAATTCAGACGGTTGAAACGTAAAATCGTCGAATCGAAACCATCGTTTGGCGCCTCCCGCAGAATACCCGAAGCCGGAAATAAGGATGACCGTTAGAAACATGATCGCCAGAAAGAGCAGAGGATATGCCAAAGAGCGATATGCGCGATACGGAATATGACAACTGACGACCAGTACGATGATTCCCAACAGCGCAAAAATGGACTGCTTCTTTAAAAAATAATAGCTCGTACCGAATTTTTTCAGGGCCAGCGCCGAACTCGCACTGTAAACCATTACGATACCCACACCCACCAGGAACAACACCGGAAACAAAAGGGCAATGTCATATTGCATGGATTGTCCAAAAAAGGTTCGATGGTTTTGTTTATCCTCGGCCATACCCTGTATCCTGTTTCGATGATTTCGTTTTACGCCTTAATACAGTTTTTGCACCTGATGATCCGTCTCGCTTTTCCCGGGTAAAATTTTCAACGGCCCGGCAAAACGCATTCCCCCGCTGTGCATAATTTTCGTACATGTCAAAGCTGGAACAACCCGGAGACAAGAGTACGATATCTCCGGACGCCGCAGAGCGGTACGCCGAATGAACGGCATCTTCCATTCCCGAAGCGACTTGAGCCCCCCCCGGGCATATGTCTTCGAGGGCCGATTTAATCGCCTGAGCGGATTCACCCATGACGATGAGCTTCTTGGCATGGCGAATTACCGGTTCCCGCAAACGCTTATAGTCTCCGCCTTTGTCACGCCCGCCCATGATAAGAATCACCGGTGCGTCGAAAACATCAAGGGCTTTGGCCACCGCGTCGATGTTCGTTCCTTTCGAATCATCGTAAAAATGAACCCCGTTGTAAATTTTGACAAATTCCAGACGATGGGAAAGCCCTTTGAAGTCGTTTAATACGGCCTGCACGCTTTCTATCCTTCCGCCGGCAGCCAGAGTCGCCAACGCCGCAGCCGCGGCATTTTCCATGTTGTGCCGTCCCAGCAGATTGACCTTTGACAAATCGAGAAACCCCTCGGGGTTTTCCTTTGTAAAGATTTCAATACCCGGCGTATGCTGCCCGTTACGCCTTTTGATTAGGGCATACTCTTTATATTTCCCGTCAACATGCCCCTGTTCATAAAACGGCAGTACCCGAGCCCTGATGGTTCGGCTGACGGACAGAATATGGGGATCTGCACCGTTGATCACCGCGGTATCGGTTTCAGTCTGGTTTTCAAAAATTCGGCCCTTTGACCGGATATAGGCATCAAAATTCGCATATCGATCCAGGTGATCTTCGCTGATATTCAGAAGAACACTGATCCGCGGTCTGAATGTTTCAATGGTGTCGAGTTGAAAACTGCTGACTTCCACTACGACAATGTCGGCTCTTTTTTCTCCTTGGGCATAATCGATCAGCGGGTTGCCGATATTTCCGCCCACGAAAACCTCGAATCCCGAGTTTTCAAGCATGCGTCCCAGGAGTTGCGTTGTTGTTGTCTTGCCGTTGGTGCCGGATACGGCGACAATCGGTTCCCGGATGTATCGACAAGCAAGTTCGAGCTCGCCCAGTATGGGAACACCTTTTTCTCTGGCCCTGTTAATGGGTGCGATGGTGTGGGGAACCCCCGGACTCAGGATAATAAGATCGGACTTTTCAAAGACTTCTACAGGATGTCGGCCCAGCTCCGTTTTAATTCCCATCTCCCGGATTTCCGGCAAATAGGCGGCCAAGGCATCTTCTTTTGCCATATCGGTCACCGTTACGATGCCGCCCTTGTTTTTGGCAAATCGCGCCGCGGACATACCTGAAACGCCGAGACCGACGATGAGAATATTTTTTTGATAAAGCCCCATATCTTTTATCTTAACTTCAAAGTACTCATGGCAATCAGGGCCAGCGCAATGGAAATGATCCAGAACCGAACAATCACCTTGGGTTCCGGCCATCCTTTGAGTTCAAAGTGATGATGAAGAGGCGCCATTCGAAAAATTCTTCGGCCGCTGGTCATTTTAAAGAACCCCACCTGAAAAATCACTGACAGCGTTTCAATGACAAAGAGCCCGCCCACCAAAACCAAAAGGATCTCCTGTTTGGTGATGACCGCAACGGTGCCGATAGCCGCGCCCAGCGCCAGAGACCCGACATCTCCCATAAAAATTTGAGCGGGGTATGCATTGAACCATAAAAACCCCATACCCGCACCGGCCATGGCGCCGCAAAAAACAGCAATCTCCCCGCTTCCGGCCACATAATTGATCTGAAGATAATTGGCAATCTTAACGTGACCGGCCACATAGGCAAAAACCATGTACGTCGCGGATGCAACAATAAACGGTCCGATGGCGAGACCGTCGAGGCCGTCGGTAATGTTGACGGCATTGGACGTTCCGATGATAACCAATGCGGCAAACAAAATATATCCCCACCCGAAGTCCGGTGAAATATGTTTAAAAAAAGGTATAGTGATCCGTGTGGAAAAATCCGGGCTGATATAAACCAGCAGCCCGGTGATCAGCGCAAGGATCGTCTGAAGTAAAAATTTGTTTCTTGCCGTCAATCCCTTACTCTGCTTCTTGATCTGCATCAGATAATCATCAATAAAACCGATCCCGCCGAATCCGATGGTGACCAGCAGCACGATCCACACAAAATAATCGGTCAAGTTCGTCCAAAGCAGCGTGGAAACGACAATGGAAAAGAGAATCAACGTTCCGCCCATGGTCGGTGTACCGGCTTTTTGAAGATGGGTTTGCGGACCGTCGTCTCTGACGTACTGGCCGACCTGCATGGTACTCATTTTTCGAATCACCCAGGGCCCCATAAAAAAACAGATCAAAAATGCCGTCAGGCTGGCATAAATGGTACGGAAGGTAATGTACCGGAATACATTAAAAACCGACAGCGTCTGATGGAGCGGATATAGTAGATGATACAGCATGCGTTATGTTAGTCCCAACGTCGTGTCATTGATTGCCGGCCCATGCCATGAGCCCTTCAACAACCATCTCCATGGCCATACCTCTGGAGCCTTTCACCAGAACCCAGTCGCCGGCTTGGAGTCTTTTTGTGGCGACTTTCAGAATTTCTTCCCGTTTCCCTTTAAAAATCGTCTCGGAATCCATCCCTTCTTCCAGCGCACCTGCAACTACAGCATCGGCGAAGTTGCCGGTCACATAGAGGCCGGCGACATTCGACCCTGCGGCTACGGATCCGATCATTCGATGCAGATTCTCCGAATGATCACCCAGTTCAAGCATGTCGCCGATAATCAGAAATCCCCTGTTTTTTCCCCTTAAAGCGGTTAGCGTCCCTATGGCGGCCTGCATTGAACCCGGATTGGCATTGTATGTGTCGTCGATGATATGGATCCCTTTACGGGTCTTATGAATATTCATCCTTCCCGGAACCGGTTGGAAAGATTCAAGACCTTCTTTGATCTCATCGGCTGAAAGACCCAAAACCCATCCTACGGAAGCAGCGGCCAAAGCATTGGACACCATAAACATAGCCGGTGATTGAAGACGGATTGAAACCGTTTCCCCGGGCAGCACCAGGTTGAAAGAGAGACCTTCGGCGTGTTGTCGTAAGGATTCGGCCGTGATGTCTGCCTTTTTGGAAAGACCGAAAAGCACTGTATATGTCAAACCAGTATCCGCCAGCTTCAGCAATCTCGGATCATCGGCATTCAAAACCGCCGTACCGTCCGGCTTGATTGTTGCCAAAAGTTCGCCTTTGGCCTTCAGGACCGCATCCACGGAGCCCAATCCTTCAAGATGGGCAGGGCCGATATTGGTAATCATCCCGACATCCGGCAAACAGATCTCACCCAGCCGTTCAATCTCCCCCGGCCGATTCATTCCCAACTCCACCACTGCCCACTGATGCACGCTTCTCAGGTTAAGCAGCGTCAGGGGAAGTCCGATGTCGTTGTTGAGATTCCCCTGGGTCGATAAGGTACAAAAACGGCGGGAAACAACGGCCGACGTCATTTTTCGGGTAGTGGTCTTTCCGTTCGAGCCGGTGATCGCAACGACGGAGACCGGAATGCGTCTTCGGTGAAAAGCCGCCAGATCACCCAGTGCCCGGCGGGTGTCGCCGACAGTGATGCAAACCATACCTTTGTTCCTAACTTCCGATGCAGGGAGCATATTGAGTTTTTTTTGATCGACGACACACCCGGCGATGCCTTTTTCGATGACGCCGCCGATAAAACGGTGGCCGTCATGAACCTCCCCCTGAAGGGCAAGAAAGAGGTTTTCCGCAGATATTTTTCGCGAATCGATGGAGATCCCGGTAAACATCCGGTCCAAGCTTCCGCAAAACAGTTTCCCTCCGGTAGCTTCCACGATGTCAGCTGTTTTCCACGGCACCCGGTTTTGGTTTGATGGTTCAGAATCGCCCGGCAACACTTGTGAATCGGGAACTGTTTGACATCCCGTACTTTGAGAATCCAGCACTGACAGGGCGCTTTTCGCTTCTTTTCTGTCGTCAAAGGCGACGGTTTTATTGCCGATGATCTGGTAGGGTTCGTTTCCTTTGCCGGCGATCAGAATCGCATCATTTTCTTTGGAAACCTTGACGGCAAGCAAGATGGCCTTTCTTCGATCCGGCTCGACCACATATCCTTTGAAAAAATCCTGATCAAGATTTGACGGCGTAAACCTCTGGGACATTGATTTTTTTGTACCTCCCATGATCTGATCGATGATCGCCTCCGGGGGTTCGGTTCTCGGATTATCCGAGGTGATCACAGCAAGGTCGGAAAGTCTTCCGGCGACCTCTCCCATTCGGGGCCGTTTTGCCTTGTCCCGGTCGCCGCCGCAGCCGAACACGCAGATGATGCGCCCCGGCGCCGAAGTGCGCAGCGATAAAAGCACTTTTTCGAGGGCATCCGGTGTATGGGCATAGTCAACATATACAAACCGTCCGTAATCATTTAAAACAGATTCAAGACGCCCAGGGACGGCGTCGACCGATTCTATGGCATCCTTGATGATGTTTACCGAAAGCCCGAGGGCCACACCCGCGCCGGTCGCGCAGAGAATGTTCTCGAGATTATGCCGTCCCACCAAAGGGGAAGTAAACTCGAATGCGCCGCCAGGGGTGGAAATTTCACCGGCAATACCGTTTAAATCGTTTTTGAATTGACCGGGATGGATCGGGTTATTGCCCGAAAAGCCCACAGAAAGTACACACCTTCGGCCAAAACCGGATGTTAAGATCCGGATGAGTTCTTTTCCTTTTCTGTCATTATCATTGATCACGAAAAGCGTCCGGTCCTCTACGGCTTTGAAATTTGCGGCTTCCGTAAAAAGCCGCTTTTTACAGTCCCAGTATTCATCCATGGTGTGATGATAATCCAGATGATCCTGGGTCAGATTGGTAAATATCGCGAGATCGAATTTACAGCGATGAACTCTGAAGAGATCGAGGGCATGGGAAGAAACCTCCATGACCACATGAGTCACGCCGTTATCCAGCATTTCAGCTAATATTTTCTGAAGATCATAAGATTCGGGCGTTGTCATGGGATTTTGAAATGTCTTGCCGGCATATCTGTAATTTAACGTTCCGATGACCCCTGCTTGAAATCCTGCCTGACTGAACATGCGTTCAATCAAAAATGCGGTCGTGGTTTTGCCGTTGGTGCCGGTGATTCCGATGAGAAAAAGCTTTTCAGATGGAAGGTTAAAAAATTCGGCGGAAATGGATGCCAGGGCTTTACGGGTATTTTCTACTTCGATAATGATGGATCCGCTCTTAACGGGTTTCTGCACAACGATGGCGGATGCACCCCTTTTAATCGCCTCATCGATAAAGTCATGACCATCTGCGGCAAGTCCCTTAACGGCGACAAAGAGGCCGCCGCGTTGAACTTCCTGAGCCCTGTAATGGATGGAGCTGATCTCCGGATCCGGCGAAACCGAAACCTCATCCCCGGAACCGGAAGGCACGGCACCTTTATGCTCCGGAACAGGACCGCACGACGACGATTCTATGCCGTAACATGTTTTGGGGCTGACGCTTTTTAATACATCTGAAAGCTGCATCCTTGTGCCTACCTCCTAAACGAGACCATCAAGTTGCCGGCCGGCTTTTTTGGGGAAATATTCATATAATCCAGTGTCTTCTGGGCAATCGTCTTAAATGCCGGCGCAGCAACGGCACTCCCGAAATGCTCTTTCTGCGGTTCATCGACAACCACGAGGACAGCAATTTTCGGTGCCGCGACAGGGGCAAACCCGACAAAAGAAGCGATAAATTTTTCATTTGAATATCTTCCGTTTTCGTCGATCTTTTGAGCGGTCCCGGTTTTGCCGCAAACGGAATATCCGTCAAGGGCGGCATTGACGCCGGTCCCTCCTTCGGTAATGACCGTTTTCATGATCCGGGTTAAAGTCCCGGCGGTCTTTTCCGAAATAACCCTTCTGACGATTTTCGGTGCAAAGCTTTTGATCAGCCGTCCATGATAGTCGGTAACTGCCTGAACCGCATAGGGTTTCATAAGAATCCCTTTATTGGCGACTGCGGATATTGCCGTGATGAGCTGCAAGGCCGACACGGAAATGCCCTGCCCGAAAGATATGGTGCCGGCGTCAACGGTTGTCCAACGTTGATACGGCGACAGGCTCCCGGCGGTTTCACCCGGGCAGTCGATGCCGGTCTTTTCCCCGAATCCGAACTTTCTCAATGTGTCGAACAGGTATTTCGGACCTGTAACGGCGCTGAATTTGACGGTGCCGATATTGCTCGAATATTTGATGATCTGCTGCAAAGACAGCCAGCCGTGTTCGTGGGAATCGTGGATGATATGATTCCCTATCCTGTAGGCACCGTTTTCACAGTAAAAGATGCTGCTGGATGAACAACTGCCGGATTCTACGGCTGCCGCCGCACTGAAAATCTTCATGGTCGATCCCGGCTCATAGGGATCGGTGATAATCCGGTTTCGCCAGACCTTCCGGTTATAACCGTTTAATGCATTGGGATTGAACATGGGGACCTGCGCCATTGCCAGCAGGGCGCCGGTCCTTGGATCCATGACAACGGCCATACCCGATTTTGCCGAAAATGCGTTTACGCTCTCCGCCAGTGCTTTTTCAGCGATATACTGGATGGTGCTGTCAATGGTGAGAACAAGATTTTTCCCGCTGGTCGCCGAACCTGCCGGGCTTTCAGCTTCAAACCTTCTTCCGCGAGCATCTCTTAACACCTTGTATTCAACCACCGAACCGCTGAGAATGTCGTTATAATAGAATTCGAGGCCTTCCAGACCATGATCGTCGATATCGGTAAATCCGATAAGCTGGGCGGCAAGTGTCTTGTTGGGGTAAAAACGTTTATGTTCGGGTATAAAGTCAAGTCCGCTGATATCAAGCTTTTTGACGGCTTCCGCTTCTTTGGGCGTCACCTTTCGCTTGATCCAGACAAACTTCCTTTTAGGATATAATTTTTTAGCCAGCACCTTTCGATTCATTCTAAGAATTTTTGAAAGCGATCTGGCGACTATTTTCGGACTCTCTATTTGTTTCGGATGAGCGGCAATGGACTCGACATCAATGCTGACGGCCATTTCTCTGAGATTCCTGTCGAAAATGGTTCCGCGTTTCCCTGCTGATTTGTAAGATATCTCGTATTGATCGGCGGCTTTCTGGGACAACCAAGAGCCTCGAAATACCTGGACGTACGTGTCCTTGATCCCGATGGCGATAAAAAAGATGGTAAAAATACCGCCGATGATCATTACGCGTAATCTAATTTGTTTCATATCAAACCGTCATCATGGAATAATAATTGTTTGACCTTTTGAAGGCACGATTAAGCCGAGTTGATCTTTTGCAATTTTTGCAATTCGTTCCGGAGATTTTAAGCTCGCCAGTTCAATCTTCAAGTTAGTTTGCAAGGCGATAAGTTCCTGCTGTTTTTTGGTTTCTTTTGAAATGTCATACCCCACCCCGATACAATTGACCCGACACCAGGTATAAAGGAAAAGCTCGGAAATAAATACGACCATCAAGATGATCCAAATACCCGTTATTTTTACACCGCCGTTATTCTTTCGTATTTTTCGAACCATCATATTTTCTCTGCGGCTCTAAGTTTCGCGCTCCTTGCCATTGGATTTCTTTTAATCTCATCCTTTGAAGGGCGCACCACCTTTTTCGTCAGCAAATGAAACGTCGATTTTCTATGGCAAACACACTCCGGAAAATCGGACGGACAGACACATCCTTTTTCAAGGGCTTTCAGTCGATGTTTGACAATCCGATCTTCAAGGGAATGAAAAGATAATACACATAGGCGGGCTTTGGGATTTAGGAGGTCCGCAACATTTTCCATGAATCCATCGAGCATTTCCAGTTCTCTGTTGACAGCGATTCTCAGCGCCATGAAAACCCGAGTCGCCGGATGGATTTTTCGATGAAACGATGCAGATTTTCCCACGGCATCGTATACGATCTGGGCCAGTTGGCTGCTGGATCTTATGGCATTTTGTTTTCTCGACTTTACGATTTTATTTGCGATTTGCCCGGCCTGTCTCTCTTCCCCGTATTTAAAAAAAATTCTCTTAAGGGCTTTTTCATCCATACTGTTAATCAAATCTTCAGCTGTTGTTGCCGACGAAGTGTTCATGCGCATATCAAGGGGTTCATCTCTTTGAAAACTGAAGCCGCGTCCGCTGGATTCGATTTGATGAAGCGAAATTCCCAGATCAAGAACAATGCCGTCCACTGCTTCAATTTTAAGTTCCCGCAAAAACTCGCCCAGATATATAAAATTGCCGTGAAAGAAATGAAGGGTTACATCGAAGGACGTTAAAACGCGTTTCGCGTTTTCGACGGCATCAATATCTTGATCAATACCGATAAAAACACCGGCCGGACTGATTTTTCGACAAATAGCACCGGCATGACCCGAACCTCCCAGCGTACCATCGACATAAACTTTGCCGGGCTTGCAATCGAGATAATGGAGCACTTCGGAAACCATTACCGGTGTATGTTTGAACGGCATATAATCAGAGCCCTAATTTTGCAATTTCGTTTCTTACGTCCTCCTTTTTCATATCGTTTTCCAGATCCATATTTTCCTTATCCCAGTTTTCTCGGGACCAGATTTCAAAATGGTCGAGGACGCCGACCATAACAATGTCTTTATTGAATCCTGCATACTCTCTTAAGTTCTGCGGAATTAAAATACGATCCTGTTTGTCACAACCACATTCAAAAGATCCCCCGATAAACACCCTTCTGAATCGGCGCATGCTTTCACTTTTTTCAGCCAGCGACAAAATGCGTTTTTCGATATTACGCCATTCATCAAAGGTGTAGGCCATAAGCCCGCCATCCATTCTGGAAAGCATGACGCCATATGTCCCGTCTGATTTTATGACATCACGGAACCTGGCGGGAATGATAATCCGCCCCTTTGAATCGATGGTATGAAATGAGCTTCCTCGAAACATATATTTTCCCTAAAATTCCACTTTGAGCCACCTTTTCGTTTAAAAATACATATTTCATAAAATGTCAAGAAAAAATAAATGAAAGCGTAATATTTTTTTATAATAATTCAAAAATGTTAAAAAGAAAGAGAAAATTAGAATTTAGGGTGGTGTAAAGTGGAGCGATTTATGGATAATTTCGTATTGGTGGCCCAAAAATTTTCGAAAAATTTATCAACCGGGCTATCCGAAAGCATGGGAGGGTTTGACATGTAGAACCGATCTCGTATAGAATAATTAGGCCCTGATACCGCACCACGAATTTCTGTACCAGTCCGGAGGAATTTAAAAATTGCGTGATTCCGGGTTCTTTGTTCAACGTTATGAATGATATTCAGATAAAGCCTCGACGCTGATCAACCCCTGAACGCTGAGTGAACCCGGGGCCTTTTAACTTTAAACCTTTTTTACAAAGGAATGTCATGAAGATTCGCTGCGTCATTGTAGATGATGAGCCGCCGGCTGTGGACGAACTGAAATACATTCTTACCCGAATCGAAAACGTCGAGGTTGTGGCAACGGCAGGTTCGGCATCAGAAGGTGTTGCTGTGATTGAAAAGCTAAAGCCCAATGTAATCTTTCTGGACATCCACATGCCCAGGCACAGTGGATTTTATGTCGCGGAAAAAGTGTCGCGGTTGGAGCCGCCGCCCCTTATCATTTTTGCCACCGCCTATGACCAGTATGCTGTTCGGGCCTTTGAAGAAGGCGCTCTTGATTATATTTTAAAACCTTTCTCCGAAAAGCGGCTGCAAAAAAGCGTTGAACGCGCCAGCAAAGCGCTGTCTTCCGAAAGAAAAGACGTCGGCCAGGAAAATTTGAATCGCCTTTTGAATGTTATCGAAGGGACAACGCAGGTATTCAACCGGCTTCCAGTTGAAAAAAAAGGGCGCGTCCTGCTCAAGGATCCGACAGATATCTTTTTTTTCAAAGCTGAGGAGAAAAAAATTCAGGTCCATACGCGGGACGATTTATTTTTCTGCCATACCGCATATACCATGGAAGATTTGACAAAAAAGTTCGAGTTTCAGTCTTTCTTTCGTCCCCACCGGTCTTATTTGGTCAACCTGATCCATGTCCGGGAAATCATCCCATGGTTCGCGGGGCGTTATCTGCTGAAAATGAAAAACGAAGAAGCAACCGAGATTCCCGTCAGCAGGGGTCATGTAAAGGGTCTAAAGCAAAGGCTGGGACTCTAAAGCATTTCATAAACCAGGGCCGTCTTTTATCCCCATATTTTTGCACTCATCCCTAAAAAACAACCTTTCGGAAAATTAAAATTGCGCTTTAATTTACAAATCGTTATAAAGAGTTAATGATAACATTCTTTTTTGTTTCTTAGATAATTGCAATGACCGCCTCTGACCTTTTTTTCCGCCTTGCTGAAAATTTCGGCCTGATTGTCGGCGCCGCCTTTCTTCTTTTGTCCTGGAGTGCTTTTCAGAAAATTCTTTTCAAAAAAAGTAATGAATCTGAAAAGTTGTTGTTGATTCTCTTCTTCGGCACATTCGGCATAATCGGTACCTATATGGGGGTACCCATCTACGGTGCCATCGCCAACCTAAGGGCCATTGCCGTGATCGCCGGCGGGCTCGTGGGCGGCCCCATTGTGGGCATCGGCGCAGGATCAATAGCAGGCGCGCACCGGTTCCTCATTGACATGGGCGGCTTTACTTCCCTGCCCTGCGGCCTTTCCACCTTTCTGGAAGGAATGGCCGCGGGGTTGATATCCGTACGGTTGAAAAATGGTATTTTAAACTGGAAAGCGGCGGTCCTGATCGGCGTCGTCGGAGAAACGGTGCATATGCTGATTACCCTTGGGATGGCAAAACCATATGCCGAAGCATGGACGCTGATCAAAGTCATTGCCATCCCCATGATCACGTTGAACTCCATCGGAGCAGGTCTTTTTGTTCAGATCATCCGGTCTGTCTTGAAAGACAGAGAAAAAATCGGATCGATTCAGGCTCAAAAAGCCTTAAATATCGCCAATCGAACGGTCAGTCACCTTCGGTTCGGACTTACTCCCGAATCGGCCGCAGCCACCGCCCGGATCATTTACGACACCATCTCGGTTGCAGCGGTTTCCCTGACAGACGACACGCACATCCTGACTTTTGTCGGCGCCGGCAATGATCACCATCAGGCCGGCCAAACGATCAAGACAAAATCCGGCATCGAAGTTCTTGCAACCGGCGAACCGGCTTTTCTCAAATCAGGGGGCAGGATCGGCTGTTCGGTGGCCGGGTGTCCGTTGATGTCCGCCATTATTATTCCGCTGCGAAAAGGCGGACAGGTCATCGGTACCCTAAAGCTTTACGGCGATGATGATACACATCTTAACACCGTCGACTTTCAGATCGCGCTGGGTCTGGCCGATCTCTTCTCTACGCAACTGGAACTGGAAGATGTTCAATTGAATGCCCAGCTCCTGGCCCAGGCGGAGATCCGGCGTCTTCAGTCTCAAATCAATCCCCATTTTTTGTTTAATTCCTTGAATACAATCGGTTCCTTCTGCAGAACGAACTCCAACAAGGCCAGGGAGCTGATCTATGAACTGGCCAACTATTTAAGAACAAACTTTCAAGACGACCGAACCTTCATTAAAGTGGCGGAAGAGCTGGAACAGGTAAAATCTTATCTTTCCATTGAACAGGCGCGGTTTGGAGACCGAATTCGGGTTTCCATGGCCATCGAATCCGGGGCCGAAGAATGGCTGGTGCCGCCGCTGACCATACAGCCGTTGGTGGAAAATGCGGTCAAACACGGTCTTTCGGGAAAGGAGAACGGCGGGCAGGTCCGTATTGCCGTCTCCCGAAATGACGGCAAGCTGCATGTGCTGGTTCAAGACGACGGAGTCGGAATGGCCCCCGAATACATTGAAAAAATATTTTCCAAAATCGGGCTGGAAAATTCAAACGGCGGTATCGGACTAAATAACGTCAACCAGCGCCTGGAGCGAATTTATGGTCCCCATTACAAAATCCGGATCGACAGCCAGCCGGAACAGGGGACTTCCGTACACCTGAAAGTTCCGGATAGACGGTTTGTTAAACAATTTCAACAGGCGAATGTATTTTCAAATTAATATGTGACAGGAATTTTCGCAGATTCGTGCAAAATATGACACCAAACCGATCGTTTTCAATTTTTGGTGATTAAAAAAATAGGCGTTCAGAGTTAATAACAAAAAGGTATCATTGGGTTTTTGGGGAAACAATGTCTGATTCTTAACCAACAAAAGGAGGGAATGATGACAACACTTATTATCTTTGTCGGTTTTTTGCTTTATTTTTCCCTTTATCTGATCTACGGGAAAAAACTTGAAAAGGACGTGGTGAAGGTCTCAAATGATCAACCGACACCGTCTCATCGCCTTTATGACGGTGTCGATTACATTCCTGCGCGAAAGGAGGTTCTTTTTGGGCATCACTTTGCCTCCATCGCCGGCGCGGCCCCTATTATCGGACCGGCACTGGCGATCTGCTGGGGGTGGGCGCCGGCGCTTTTATGGGTCTGGCTCGGCAACATTTTTATCGGGGCCGTCCATGACTATCTGTCTTTGATGGCATCGGTCCGTTATGACGGGAAATCCGTGCAATTCGTTGCCACCGATCTGATCGGCAAGCGGACGGGAAATGCGTTTTACTGGATCGTTTTTTTTCTGCTCATCCTTGTGGTAGCCGCTTTTGCCGCCATCATCGGCGGACTGTTCGTCAAAATACCGGCCATTGCATCGGCATATACCTATAAAATCATTGCCGCCCTGATCCTGGGTGTGCTGATCTACCGGGTGAAGATGAATTTCAGCCTGGCAACGATCATCGGTATTGCCCTGCTTTGCCTTGCCATCTGGCTCGGCACCGTCACCCCCTTTAAAGGAACCTATATAACCTGGATGTGGGTCTTCTTTTTCTACATTGTCATCGCATCTGCGATCCCGGTAAATGTTCTCCTCCAGCCCAGGGATTACCTGAACTCCTGGCTGCTCTATGCCGGACTGGTTTTGGGGTTCGCGGCAGCCGTCTTTGCATTCAAGGGTTTCGAAGTCCCTGCATTTGCCGGATTCTCCCCGGTGCTCCTGGGGGGTAAGCCCACACCTTTCTGGCCGGCGATACCCCTTGTCATTGCCTGCGGTTCACTGTCCGGATTCCACTCACTGGTGGCTTCCGGAACATCTTCGAAACAGCTCGACAAAGAAAGCGACGGCCTTTTGATCGGTTACGGCGCCATGTTTATGGAGGGATTCCTCTCAACCATTGTCGTCGTCTCTATTGCCGGTTTCGGTTATGCGGCCCTTAAGACGGCTGCAGCGGCAAAAGGCATGGAATTCACCCTCAACGCATCCAACTGGGGAGCAACTTTCACAGGAATCTCCGCAAAATTGGGTCTCTCTAAGGCCAACCTCTTTGTTCAGTCTTACGCCGACATGGTGGCCGCGACATGGCTTTCCTTTATCCCCGCTAAATTTGTCAAAGTGCTTGCCGGGATGTGGGTGGCATCCTTTGCCATGACCACGCTGGACACGACCAACCGCCTGGCCAGATATTGCCTGTCGGAAATGTGCACACCGCTGAAGGAAAACGCCCAAGGATTATACAATGTCCTGACCAACCGGTGGGTGGCCTCGGTCATCCCTGCGGCTATCGGCATCTACCTTGCCGCCAGCGGCAACTGGCTCGTCATCTGGGGTTCCTTCGGCGCTGCAAACCAGTTGATCGCGTCCATCGCACTCATGACCGGCGCGGCCTATATCGCTAAAAAGCTGAAATCCGGATTCGCCAATGCCGCAGTGGTTCCTGCATGGTTGCTCTGGATTACCGTAACAGCGGCGTTCATCTGGTTCATCCTGATAGTCCAACCCGGTGCGATTGCCGCAAAACCGGTTCCCGGGTGGTCGGTGATGGTGATTCTGGTCGTGATGTTTATACTGAACTTTGTATTTATTTACGACTTTGTTAAATCAAAATCTTACAAGAAGGCGGAATAAAAGGCCTGAGTCAACTGCCACCCGCTTTGCGGGTGGCTTGCCTTTTCCGGCCATAGGCCGAAAAGGCAAAAGCACGCCAGTGCTTTCGACGTTGAACTTGCATCCGGGGGCAAATCACCCAGTTTGTTTTGCAAGAATCAGCCATGTCAAACAGGTTGCCGGTGCATGGTTTCAGCGATGCCGTGCACCGGCAATCTTATGACGTACGGAGCGTATCATGATTTCCTCGCTTTATCAGTGGATTCGCCGCCTCTTTGCCGATATTGACGCAACACATCGAGAAAAAGCCGCAGCACTCACTGTCTTGGAAATGGAGGAGTTGGAAAATATTTTTGCGCTGTTGCTATTGGGCGCCTTCACGGGTGTCCCGTCCCCGCCGACGTTTCTGGCTGTGGAATTGCTTCCGCATATGGAACGGGAATTAAAGATACTTTGCAAGCGGGCAAACGATTGCAGCGATATGTTGGCTGAAATGTGCGGCACCATTGGGATAGACTAGATGAAAATTCTTTTTTTTACCGGCAAAGGCGGGGTTGGAAAATCGACGATGGCCGCAGCTATGGCGCAGCAATTGTCCCAAAAGCATCGGGTTCTCATTGTATCCCTGGACCCGGCCCACAACCTCGGCGACATCTTTGGCGTTGCAATCAACCACAAAAAATATCGATATACCGATTCGCTCAATCTCAAAGAGATAAATCTTCAGAAGCTTTGCCGGGACTATCTCCAGCGGGAAAGCCGCGTTCTTACCGAAACTTACCGATATCTTCAAACCATAAACCTGGACAACTATTTCTCGGTTTTGAAATATTCGCCGGGAATTGAAGAATACGCACTTTTAACCGGTATCGAAGAAACCATCCGATCCGAAAAAGATTTCGATTATATTGTCTTTGATACACCGCCTACGGGATTGACGCTGAGATTCCTTGCCCTTCCCTGGGTCACGGTGACATGGATCGACCGGCTCATTCAGATCAGACGGGACATTTTGGAAAAACGGCATACGATTTATCGAATCCGAGGCATACTCGACGACAAGGAAACCATCTTAAGCTATGAAGAAGATGACGATGATATATTGAAGCGCCTCAAAAAACTCAAAGAAAATTATCGAGATCTTTCCTCGCTCCTTCAAGGCGAAGATTGCGGCATCGTCCTCGTTTACAATCCCGATACGCTATCGGTGAAAGAGTCGAAGCGACTTATCGACGGCCTTCGGGATCTGAAGCTTCCGCTGCGACTCTTAATCAACAATAAAGTTCAAATCAGGTATCAGAACATGGCCGACCACGTGGATTCGGCGATGCAGACGCTCGCACCGTCGGTTCCCATCCAGCATGTGGCCTTCTCGGAAGGCCTCCTTGACGCGGGAAACAGCACACTGTACAATATCCCCGAAACCATTTTATCTCCCTTTGAAATGAAATAAGGCAAAAGAAATGGGAAGCACTGTGAGCATCATCCATCAACCGATTTTTTATCTTTTTGTCGGGTTCAGTACGTTGCTGACGCTGGGGTATTTCTGGGGACGCCGGTCAAACAGGAACATCTACCGTTCAGCCTTCAGCGATCTTGTCGATGTCGTCAAGCCGGATGACCGGAACTTTACCAACATCGGCGGTGCCATCGGGTTCCACGCCAATTTGCTTATTAAAAAAAAGGGGGCGCCATTTTCCCGTGTGGATGCAACCATCACGCTGCTGCCGAGACACTCCTGGCTTTATCTGCCCATTTCAAAACTGATTCGAAAATATGATCGCCTTTTCATCACCCTCTACTTGAAAAAACCGCCCTGGGAAGAGGCGCATTTGATTGAAAACAAATACAGCAAGTTTATGGGTTCCAAGATCAAAAATGCGCATCTTCTGCATCATGAAGCCGTCAAATGGGAAGACCTTGATTTTCATCTCTACTATCACAGCCAAAAGATGCGCGAGAAACTGCTGTCCTTTATGAAAACAAATCCTGCGCCGGGTATCATCCGGCATATCGCTCTTGTTCCCGAACAAAAAAAAGGATTTGTCTTCATGATTCCGAAACCTCAACAGGTCGCGCGCTATCTCGCACCGATTTATCACTGGCTGCCCTCTGTCTTAAAAGAATAAACCCTATCGTTGCATACACAACAATGTCAACTTCGGAAAAGGAAAGTCGATGGAAGCTTTTGGAGGCAACGTAACGGTTTCCGTATTGATTGTGATTATCGCCGTCAGCGTTTTTATCGCCTTTTCTTTTCACTCCGGAAAACGAAAAAACAAAGAGATCTTCACCGGTATTTTTAAAGAACTCGTAACGGTTTTTAAACCCGATGAGCAGATTTTTACCAATATCGGAGGCGTTGTCGGACATCACGGTACGTTTTCTTTCAATGAACGGGGTTCGGTCTCTCGAATCGATGTCACGCTGACGCTGCTTCCCAGGCAGGCACCATTGTATATGCCCATCTCGAAACTATTAATGAGATATGACCGGCTGTTTATTTCCGTTTACATGAGGTATCCCCCGCCCGGCGAAGGTCACATCATCGAAAGGGGATATACCGGATTTCGAGGACCTACAATCACCAACATTTCACGGCTTAGACAGACGGAATTTAAATGGGGTGAATTGGAGTTCTTGTTTTATTACGAGCAGGACCGGATGATGGATCAATTCGAAATGCTTATCGCATCCCTCCAAGACCCAGGACCCATCAAACACATTGCGATTGTCCCGGATCAAAGAAGGGGATATATTTTTATGGGGCTTCAAAAAGAACCAATTGAAGCATATCTGGCGCCGGTTTATGACTGGTTGTTTCACGTTTTTGAACCATACGAATAGAACCTTTAGATAATTTCTATGTCTAGCTCCGGAAATTCATTGTTGAATTCTTCGGTTAAAGCATGCAGTATGTCGGATAACAAAAGGCCTTGAATGATCCTGCAGCATTTGGGCGTACGCCGGTTTTGGGGATTTAACATAACAAACAACTTCTGCTTTTCCTCACTGTATCGAAGCCGTTCCACCAATCCCAATTGTGCAACGGAAAGACCGGCAACCGGTTCCTTGACACGGTCTAAGACCGCATCGATTTTTTGTTTCATTTCCGGCGTCATCATAATGGCATGCCTTCGGTATTCAGTGGCGCACTTTTATTTTTCATAAAAGGGACGATATTCACAAACAGACTGTAGCATAACTGAAAATTTTCAGCCAGTCGGTTGATCAATTGCCTTGCCGTCATACCTGCCCTGTCTCCTTTTTAACATCCTTGCAAAAGGTGATTATATTTATTAGACATGATGTTTTTCAACCCTTATCATCAAAGGTATATTAAATGGACTCTCGTGAATCTCGCATCCTCGTTGCCACCTGTTACGGCCATTTTATGAGCCATTTCAACATGCTGGTGTTTCCGGCGGTGGTGCTTCCCCTGGCCAACCGGCTGAACATGAGCATGGGATATATTTTGGATCTTTCCTTTTGGATGTATTGTCTGTTCGGGATCACCGCCCTTCCCTGGGGTATGATCGCCGATCGTTGGGGCAGCAAACCCCTCTTTCTGATCTACTATCTCGGCGCCGGTCTCAGCGGTTTGGCGGCAGCGGCATGGATCGACCATCCGGCGAAATTCTCTCTGGCCTTGGCAATGATCGGCCTGTTTTCAGGTATCTATCACCCCATCGGCTTGGGAATGATTTCAAAGGGGATCAAACGGATCAGTTTAGGATTGGCATACAACGGTATGTTCGGCAGTCTTGGACTCGCCACGGCCCCGTTGTTGACCGGTGTGGTCAATTGGCTTTGGGGCCCGTCAGCGGCGTATCTCTTTCTGGGCGTGTTGAATCTTTTAGGTGTCGGTCTTATTGCCGTTTTGCCGAGTATGGAGGAAGTCCATGGCCCTGCCGACAAACCCTCTGGAGACGGAAACGAAAACGGCTTTTTAGTGGCATTTTTTATCCTGCTGGGGGCCATGATGCTCGGCGGGGTGGTCTATCGAGGCGCAACGGTCATCCTGCCGGCCTATTTCGAATTGAGGAATCAGGCCATTTTTCATTGGATTCATTCGGCCGCCGGAGTCGGCTTGTCGAAAAACCTGGTGGCCACCGCTCTTGTATCCTTCATCTTCATCGTGGGGATGCTGGGTCAATACACCGGCGGCCGAATCGCGGAGCGTCATGATCTCAGGTTCTGTTATCTTATTTTTCATGCCATTACAATACCTGCAGCACTTTTGATGGCGATCGCCGCAAATATACCCCTGGTCATCCTGGCGCTGATCTACTTTTTCTTTTTAATCGGTATGCAGCCCATTGAAAATACCCTGGTCGCAAAATTCACGCCAACAAAATTTCGCCATTCAGCCTATGGATTGAAATTCATTTTGACCTTTGGTGTAGGAGCCCTTTCGGTAAAGATGATCAAAGCCATCGAGACGGCCGTTAATATCGAAGCGGTTTTTTATGCTTTGGGATTAACTTCCGTCGTTCTGGTGGGCGTCATCGTCCTTCTGATTTTTCGGACCCGGCAGGATGAACAATACGCGATGTAAAAAACAGTTTGTATAATCAGCAGGTATACGGATAAAAATGGTGATAACAGAACCCGGCGGGATCGCTATACTGAAGCTCCGTATCGATCATGCATTGCCCGATGGTGTTTTTGGAAACCGCTTCGTAGTCCGATCGGCTTTCTTCTTCTTTTTTGCATGCCATGCAAATAGCCTGATGATCATATACGGAAAGTATTCTGGGATCTTTCGGTTCCATTTTTTCGTTGCATCGATCGCATTGAATGGCACATGCCAGTTTTTCTACCCACTCATCCTTCATGGTCGCTGTCTCCTTGTATTTATTTTTGAATCTTCTTGTCAACAATTATCATACATTCTGATGATCTCGCCGGTGCCTTTCCCCTCAACACTTTTGACATATCCGTTGATGACTTTTCTCATGGGTATGGGATTGTGACCGGGAAAATAACGTTCATATTGCGCTACGGCATCTTCAACCAGACCCGATGAAACGGCATTAATTCTGACCCCGTTTCTCAATTCCAGGGATACTGCTTTGACAAAACTGTGAATGGCGCCGTTGACCATGGCGGCGCTGGTCGTTAACGCCACAGGATGATCGGCCAATATTCCCGTCGTCAACGTAAAAGAGCCGCCGGGATTCGAATAATGCCGACCGATTCTGACCATATTCACCTGCCCCATCAATTTGCTGTTCAATCCGATGTGAAAGTCTTCTTCGGTCATTGAATCAAAGGCCGCCCATTTGGCTTCTCCTGCAATACAGATCACTGCATCGACTTTTCCGACGGATTTGAACATTTTTTCGATCGATTTGCTGTCGGCAATATCTACGTTAACATCGCCGGAATTTCTCCCACCGATGATAACTTCATGGTTGTTCGAGAAATGATCGCTGACTCTTTTGCCGATGGTTCCTTTCCCGCCGATGATTATAATTTTCATGGCTTCTCCGTAAATTAATTTGAAAACCAATCAGCAGATCAGCACCAATCCGCAAACATTGGCCATTGGCGTTTCAGTTGAATCCGTGTCGTGAGCGGTCCAATTCATCTTCCATCCGGCTGTTTTAAACAGCTTTGCCACATTGACGCCGAATCCGGACATCGAAGGTCTTGCATGCTGAGGATTCCTGCATTTTCCCTTTTCAGAAAGCGCCAAACATTCCCCGTGGTCATGGCAAAATATTTTTTTGCATGAACCGCCGGCATAGGCCCGTGCATCCACAAATCCCATTTTAACGGCAGATGTCTCGATACCGGACGCTATTTCGTGGAGCAGTTGAAAGACCTCGCGACGTTCACTGGAATAAAGTATTTCAGAAGGAACGTCGATTTTGAAAAAAACCGCTTGGCTAAATTTTTCAAGCGCTTGTTTGAATACGGTAGGTCCCGAAACATGCGGTGGACAGCTTTTTGACAGTCCGTAATTTTCGCACCGTGGTTCCCGGCACATGTCGGCCAGATGATGATCAACGACAATATCTCTTGCTGAAATAATCTTAGCCTCGCTGGCGCCCGAGTGTTGTGCATCTTGAAGTAACGCTTTTAGCTTTTGGGTGTTTTCATTCATGGGACTTGGAAGACGTTTCAAATAAATTTATCAGCAGCAACTTCTTTGAAACAAGCGTTGCATTGCGAATAAGCTCCCCGGACATTGCCGGTTAATCTTCGTCGGCGACGATCTGTCCGGTGACGTTGTCAACGATAACGGGAGTTTCAAAGTAGGTCACGGACGGTAGAGAACCATACTTGTCCAGAATAAATTGCTTCCATTCATCGGTATAAAGGCGTTCGGCGTCCTTTTGCGAATGCCAAAGATATACGCCACCGGCTGTCCCACCGTCCTCTGAAAGTATGTAATACTTGCGAATCAATCCCTGCGTCTCCTTGTACTTCGGCGCCGTACCCGAAAACACCTCTCGCGCCTTATCGCGAGAAATCGGTTGTGGCAGTTTGAACTGCACAAGTGCTGTTATCATCTCGATTTCCTTTCAAAGTTTTTCAGTTATAAATCCCGGTAATGCCTTGGCTATCCATTTTGGTTTTCGTTTGTCCCGCTCTCGAAAGGTATAATCCGGATTCCTGTCGATGGCAGCCCATCATGATCTTTTTCAATGATCTTTGCAAGGTTCTTTCCGATTCGATAAGCCTTTTTTAGATAGGGTTACCAGATCGACGTCGACGTCCGTGCCGGACGAACCTCGTATAATTTTATCTACCAGGGCATCCGTGCTCCCTTTGACTCGAATGGCCCCGTTTACAGCGACCGCTCTTTTCTTCATTTTTTTCTTCCCCGGTTTTCACTAAACAGCACCTTATCTGCAAAATGTTCCACGATTTCAATGACGGCAGCGTGGGAGTTGTCGTAAAACAGCCTATTTCACCGATCGCGGCGATCTATCCGGTATCCGGTGGCAATCGAGGTTCGAAGGCCTGTTTCGCAAACATTTCCCCGTCAATGACCCCGCTGCAAACCCGAACAACCGGTCCTTCGATGGTAGCCGTGAAATCCGGCGAAAAACTAACGCCGATGTCGCCGCCGGGCATATGCACGATAACCTTTGATCCGCAAAAGCCCAGTTTGTAGGCGACGGCCGCTGCCGCGGTGCTGCTGCTGCCTGATGCAAGTGTATATCCTGCCCCTCGTTCCCATATCTCGATCCTGATAGTGTCACTGTCGATAACCTCCATAAATTGAACGTTCGTCCGGTTGGGAAAACGCGGTTCCGTTTCAATCATAGGGCCAAATCTTTTGGCGATATCCGATGTCGGCTTTTCACAGAAAACGACGCAGTGGGGATTGCCCACTGTAGCGGCACAGTACTCGAAAATACGGCCTTCGATATCCATCCGCTCTTTAAGAACTTCTCGCGGGCTTCCGGCAACAGGTATCTTTGTGCTGTCGAAGCTGACGATGCCCATTTCGACGATCACATTTTTACCGTCAGGAGACACTTCGCAGCTTACCGCGCCTCCGAGCGTATCAACAGTGAACGGCTGGGTCTTTATCAATCCCTTATCCCGGAGATACCTCGCGAAAATGCGCAGCCCATTTCCACTCTTCTCCGCCTCGCTGCCATCGGGATTGAAAATTCTCAACCCGAAGTCACAGGTTTCGCTTCGGAGCGGGCCCATCAGGATGCCATCGGATCCGACACCGTAATGGCGGTGGCAGATCAGCTGAATACGTCTTTTGTCGAGATCGTTTTCAAATTCGGGAAACGGTATGACCAGATAGTCATTTCCAAGTGCGTGGTATTTTGTATATTTCATCTTGTAATTTCCAGCGTCGGGATCGCTTGCTGCAAGGCACGTTTCGGGATAACCTTCATATGCATCCATCAGTTCAACTTTTCGCGATGTACTTGGCACAGAAAGCATCTGTGACTTCCCAGAGGTCCGGCGTCAGCAGATCTTTCACCTTGGCGCGAATGCCGTCGGGAATGCTTCCATAAAAGGCCTCCGCAATTCCGCCGGTGATACAGGCAATTGTGTCGCTGTCCCCTCCGAGGGAAATCGCGTTGCGCACGGCATCTTCATACGAATCCGAATCGAGGAAGGCAATAATCGCCTGGGGTACGGTCCCTTGGCAGGACACATCAAAAACATATGAGGGGCGGATGTCATCTACCGACCGACCAAGGTTGTAGCCAATGCGGTCCTTAATGCGCAGCCTGATGGCCTCTTTGCCGTGCCCTGTCCCGGCCATAAAAATGGCAAGTGCCACGGCCTCTGCCCCCTTAATGCCCTCTGGGTGATTGTGAGTGATTTCTGCCGTCATCCGTGCCTGTCGAAGCACCTCATCTTCGGTGGAAAAAGCGAAGCCGACGGGGCTCACGCGCATGGCAGAACCATTGCCCCAGCTGTTGTACGGTCGGGTATCCTCTGCGAAAAGCCATCGGAAGAACGACCCGCCGTAGCCGGCGTCGGGATGGCGGCGCCCGATCCTCCTGACCGAATCGAGATACGGCGAGCCCGAAAGGATGGCGTCGGCAACTGCGACTGTCAGTACCGTATCATCGGTAAAGCGGCATCGAGGGTCGAACAAAGGGAAGTCCTTTGTCTTTATTGGCCAGCGCTCGTAGACAGAACCGATGATGTCTCCGGCGATCGCTCCGATCATGAGACTTTTCTCCGTCGAATCCGGATCATTCCAAGTGCCCACCCGCTTTTGCTTGTAACAGCACATCCTCAATTGCAGCCACCAGGCCCCGAGCGGCTTGCTCGCTGAGTTCCACAGCAACCCTTGCCCCGGGTCCCAAGTCTTCATTAACAAAATCAATATTCAGTGCATGTTCCATGGAAATGTGAAACGGGTGATCATAGGAAACATTCGCCTGATTGAGCGTAAACCACCCTTTTGTTCCTTTGCCGCTGCCATCGATATTAACTTTTTTGACAATCATCGTACACATTTTAGTCTTCCTTTCTGATTCTTGCCAAATGAACCGGATACTTTTTACCCGGATGCAAGATATTTCCCCAGGAAAGCGAATATCTTCTCCCAGCCATCGACTGCCTGTTGCTGCCGGTAATTCGGCCTGTTGTAGTAAAAGAAACCATGTCCCGCACCTGGATACCTGTGAAATTCATAGCTCTTGCCATGCTTTTTTAATTCTTTTTCGTGCAGATCAACCTGTTCCGGGGAAGGACTGTGGTCTTCTTCGCCAAAGAGACCCAAAATCGGACAAGATAGATCCTTGGTGTAATCAATGGGAGCGACCGGATGATTGGCGTCCAAGTCGGCTTCTGTCATCACAACGCGTCCACCCCAACACTCCACAACCGCATCGAATCCTTGCACCCGGCAACTTGTCAGGAATGCATGTCGACCGCCGGAACACGTTCCAAACACGCCCACCTTGCCGTTGAGATAGGGCAGTGAACGCAGATACAACATAGCGCCTTCGATGTCGCCGACGGCTTGATCATCGGGAATACCCCCGTCTCCACGAACTTTGGCGGCCACATCTTCCGGCGTTCCGTGACCCGCACGGAAATAAAGATTCGGGGAGACGGCGGCATACCCCTGGTGAGCAAATTTACGTGTGGCCTCACGGTACCACTCGTCCCATCCGGGCATATGGTGAACCAAAACAATTCCCGGAACCGGACCAGCACCCAGCGGACGTGCCAAATAAGCATTGATCAATTGGCTATCATTACCCGATAGGGTGATCGTCTCCGCTAACATGCCCTCATACATATTTGTTGTATACATAATTGTCTCCTTATTTTATTGTATTTTTAAGTAATTATGAAAGATGCAAATAATTGAGCCTTCGGAGAGTTTATCTTCTAAATCCTTAATTAAAGCGGAATGGATAATTTTTTTTTAAATCGGATGCTGTTTGAGCGGCTTAGGGATCGTTGGAAAGAACAGGCGCATTCTGAAATTGTGTCTCTAAAAGAATTTAAAATGATGAACTTAACCGATTGATATTTTTAATATCATATCCTGTTCTTTCTTTACGATCCCTTGCAGCGAGTTCATGCGGTTTAAAAAAAAGATTATCCATGGAGCGTCTGTTCGGAAAATACCCCAACCCATATAATTACAATAGTGTTGCACCCTCTGCCAACCCGGACCGCGAGAGTTCATCGATCCGCTTCAACGTCTCGCCATCCAGATGAATATCCGCTGAATGCTCTGGTTGTGTGCGCTGTTGTTATTTCAACGCCACAAATTCCAATCGCTGCATTACCATCATAGGTTAATACACGTTTTATTTCTTTCAACCACCG
>JAJDND010000079.1 GCA_022340885.1 Desulfobacterales bacterium
GTGGCAAGACTCCTTTTGATGCTTTTAAGAAAAGTCTGATCGTCGTCTATCGCTATGATTCGGTTTTCCAAAATAATCTCCGCTTTAGATAAAATCGTGTAGCGATTTTATGAAACGCGGCTATGCCGCTGAGTTGGCGAAAGGCTAAAATTCCTATCCCCGCAGCAAGCTGCGGGGTATTTCGGAATTTTTGCCACAGCCCTGAGGGCTGCGGCACCGCACTTTCGCTTTAAACAAGGATCTTATCTTTATTTGAATTCATCCCGCGCTGCAAGCAGCGGGGAATTCAAATTTAAAATTTGAAACGCTCAGTTTAGGTCCAAGATCACTTTAAAATTTGTCCCCTGCCCTAAGGTGCTTTCAACTTCAATTTGTCCGCCCATTCTTTCAACGAGATTATGGACAATATAGAGACCGAGACCGGTTCCTCCTTCCAAAGACTTTGTGGTATAAAAAGGGTCAAATACCTTCTCAAGGGTCTCTTCATCCATCCCTTTGCCGTTATCCCTGACTTCGATGACCAGCTGATTTTTCCTTCCAGCATTCATTGAAACAGATAGGTCAACCATTGAACTTTCATCAGCGGAATGATCAAATGCCTCGGCCGCATTTATTAAAAGGTTAATCAGCACCTGCTCCAAAAATTGCGTTTCAACCGCCGCTTCAGCTAATGTTTCCGGTATATGAACGTTAAATGTTTTTACATTGCTTTCAAGCTTGCTCCTGCAAAACGAAACGACTTTTTCGACCGCCGGTTTAAGATCGACTTTTTCGATCGTTTTATGATTGCCCGGCTTTGAAAATCCCTTTAAGTCTTGAACGATCGATTTGATTTTTCTGGATCCATGCTGAATATTTTCCAAAAGCTCAAATGCATCTTCACGGAATTCAGCGTAAGGCATGTGCATTATTTCAAGGTCCGGGTATTTTTTCGCATATTCATCCATGATGGGCATCACGACTTTAAGGTAATCTCTCAATATCGGAATGTTGACGGAAATGTAATTGTTCGGGTTATTGATCTCATGGGCAATCCCTGAAATGAGAACGCCCAGGGACGCCATTTTTTCATTTTGTACCATCCGTCTTTCCATCATTTTTGATTCCGTGATATCACTGATGCGGATAATGTAGGACCCATTGCCGCCTGATTTTCTTTTTACCGGATATATCACAACCCGCTCCAGTCTCTCGGGGTCCATAAACCCTTTGCGCTCAAAATCTCCGTGTCTGCCCTCCAAAACTGCAGAAGCGATGACACATTCTTCACACGGTTCCGACCTCTCTTTGAAGGCGCGATAACAAGCTTTTCCCAAGGCATCCCGGCCTTTGTTTCCGTAGTATTTAACAGCAGACTTGTTGAGTGTCTTTAGCGTCAGGTTTTTGTCCAAGAGGAGCAATGGTTCGGAAATGCCGTCGAAAACCGATTGAAGCATGGCTCTGCTTTTTAAAAGTGCGTTTTGAACCTCTTTTCGCTCGACGATTTCTTTTTGCAGCTCAGCAGTTCTTTGTTCGACACGTTTTTCCAACTCGAGATTCAGCTTGTTAAGATCTTCTTCATTTTTCTTTAACGTTCTGAATATCAGACTGTATGGCCTGACGAGACTGGATTCGATAATGGCTTTATAAATGAGATAAAAAGATATCGCCTTTAAAAAGTGTCCGGCGAGATTGGAAAACCCATAGGCGCTGATGTAAAATGTAAAGGCCAACTCCGAACCGATGGTCACCACGATGGATGAAATCAACAGCCAGAAGATGTTTTTATTGAAGTCTTTTTTATGTTTAAACAAATGGACGATGGAACCGACGAGGATGAATGAAATCACGTATTCGCTGACTTTTTTAAACGTCGTCAGCCCAAGGCCTTCAACGAAACAGTCGGGAAAGATGTGCCAGTAAAAAATGGTTGCCAGGATAAGAGATACCGCCAAAATATATGCTATAAATATGATACGCTTCTTGATGGCCCGGACAATGAACGCCGGTGCGATCAGAAGAGAAAGGCTCTCCAGGTAACGCGCTGAAATCCACAATTGCGTGGGCAGATTTGTTTTATGCCCTGGAAATACCCCCATGCCGGTATATGCCAATACATGGACAAGATCCAACCCCCCGATAAACAAATATGCGACACCCAAAAAGAGAAAGTAGGTATTATCCATAAATCGCCGGCAGTTCCAGGCGATGGCAAAGGTACCGAAGGCAATAAGTATACTGAATAACTCAACCAGGGTGTGAAAAAGAAGGTAATCGTAAAGACTGGTGAGATATAGCCCGACGAGAATCAAAGTCCACGTTGAAACTCTTACCCACGACGCAGTGGTAAATGTTTGCGCCTCCATAAATTTACCTCTATCCAAAACAGGGAGAATTCGCTCGAGATTCGCTTGACAGCGATATGAGGCGTATTACCACAGGCCGGTATGAACTTCAAATATTTCTTTGAATGGTATTAATATATTATAATCCCTATCGGTTTGGTTTACGATCATTTAGGGTCGTATTTTCGATGAGAAAAGTTCCACAAGTTCGACATCGTCAATATCCGGCAATCCGTTTTCCCTTGCAGCGGCCAATATACACGTAATCACAACGCCCATGCAAAAAATCGCCACGACAACTGAAATGATCAATAAAATTTGAAACATAATTCCCACCATTAAATAAAATCGTGTAACGATTTTATGAAACGCGGCTATGCCGCCGAGTTGGCAAAATGCTGAATTTCCTGTCCCCGCAGCGAGCTTCGGGGAATTCAAATTTAAATGACGAATGATGCCGAGCCACCACTCATCCTAAACCTGTCAGCTTCGTTCCAATGCTCTGCAAAAACCATGCAAAACATGCATATTTTTTTTATTTAATATGATTTCAATTAGTTATATATTTCTCACAAGTGTGAGAGAATCAGCGATTGTGAAATATATTTCACAATTTTTGTTACAGCTTCTTCCCAGACGCAGAAAAAGACAGGATAGGTAAATCAGACCTAAGCTGGGCGTTTCAAATTTTTGAAATGGTTATTTTAACAAAATTATTAAGGCATTCTGACATTTCGAATATCGATATTTTTGAAACGCTCAACTTAGGTCGGAGTACTCATCAAGTAAATACGTGTTTCCTGATAGACTTTTTGGAGGATGTCTGGTAAGGAAAATTTGACACCAAAACTGAGCATTTCAAATTTTAAAAACATAAAGGATAATAAATGAACAGCGACACTTTCAAAGACCAATGTGATGATATCACCAAAGAGTTCAACATACAGATCCCCTGTTTGCTCGCGGAACGCGTCGAATCCTATGCAAAAAAACACGACACAACAATTGCCGGAGTGGTCATCGAAGCTTTGGACGCGTTTTTAAGAGGCCAAAAAGACAGGATCGGTTGATCAATCCGGGTTTCCCGCCCCTATTCTTAAAATGCCAACACATAAAATTAGTTCTTGACATTATGGTTCTTAACTTGTATAAATAATTATATTTTTTATACTTAGGTCAGAATTTGGCAGTATCGGGAAGTTTCGATTTTTTGACGGTACCGGCAGGCTGTTTTCCTTCGCAACCGTTCATCCTATTATGGTTTTATGGAGATCGTAATGCCCGGAAAACCAAACAAACCCAACTCTTCTGGAGACTTAACTTTTTATATTGTTGGAAAAAGACGGCTGCAAAATGAACTGATAGCGTCATACCTGACAAAACAAACCGGAAACGAGTGCTTTTTACTGGAAAGCATCCATCAGCTTTCATCATGCGACCTCGATCCAAAAAGTTGCCGGGGGCTTGTATTCTGGGACTGCCATGAAAACGATTCTAAAAAGCTTCTTGCGGAACTAAGGAGTTATGCAAGAACCGAGAATTCAGCCACCCGAATCGTGTTTTTTAATGTGCCCGCTTATTTTGAGCTGGATAAGAAGTTTATCTTGAAAGGCGTCCATGCCTTTTTTTATGAGCACGATTCACTGAATATATTCCTAAAAGGGGTTCAGTCGGTACTTGCCGGTAAGCTGTGGTTTTCCAGAGAGATTATGTCTAAATACATTTTTGAGCATTCCGGCAGTGAAACGCCATCAAAGAACACTGGTGGGAATCTCACAGAAAGACAGACTGAAATACTCGCCATGATTGCCGTGGGATCAACTAATGAAGAGATTGCCGATAAGCTTTGCATCAGCCCCCATACGGTAAAGACCCATCTTTATAAAATCTTCAAAAAAATCAACGTCCCCAATCGCGTCCAGGCATCCCTCTGGGCTGCAAAGAATTTATAGCATCGATTCTAATGCCCGCCAAACCGACATACGAAGAACTGGCAGAAAGAGTTCAAATTTTAGAGGAAG
>JAJDND010000097.1 GCA_022340885.1 Desulfobacterales bacterium
CGTGGATTTTTCACAAGCAAACGCGATGAATCTATTCGAATTCCAGAAAAACGAGTTTGAATTTTCGGTACTGTCTTTGACGCTCCACGAGATGACCCCCTCTTTTCGAGCATCTGTTTTAAAAGAAGCTAAACGCATTTCGAAACAAATAATTATTCTTGATTACAAGATACCGTCTCCCATGAATAGAAAAGGTATCGCAGCCCTCTATTATGAATTTGTGGGTGGATATGACCATCTAAAGCATTACCTTCATTACCGGGATAAAGGCGGGCTTGATTATATTTTAAACGAAGCTGGATATAAAAGAGAAAGTGAAAACATAATTCATAAAGGAACCCTTGAAATCGTGACAGTTTCGTGATTCTTCAAATTCAAGCTCTCCATTATAGCTATAATTCATTGCTGTAAATTTTCAGACTGGAATACACAATGACGATATGATTGAAGGGCTTAAAAAGTTGGTAGATGTCGTTCATAATGAAGGTGGCAAAATATTTTTTTGAAAGCATATAGGAGTAGAATAAGATGAATTCAGACAGACATTATGAATCATTGGATCCTGAAGACTGGGATGAAATGCGAGCATTATCTCACCGAATGGTTGATGATGCCATCGATTATCTCGAAAAAGTTGACAGACGCCCTGTTTGGCAACCGGTACCAGAGGACATCGCCACACGATTCGAATCGCCGGTCCCTCGCGAGCCTGCTGGTGCGGATGCGGTGTATCGGGAATTTCTGGAGAGCGTGTTTCCATATCCGATGGGCAATATTCATCCCCGTTTCTGGGCCTGGTATATGGGCAATGGAACCGTGCTTGGAGCCCTTGCTGATTTCCTTGCGGCGATAATGAACCCTAATCTTGGTGGGGGTAATCACGTTGCCAATCTGGTTGAAGGGCAGGTCGTCAACTGGATGAAGGAAATGCTTGATATTCCGATGAGTTCAAGTGGTTTGCTCGTTAGCGGCGGTTCAATGGCCAATTTTGTCGGCCTCGCAGTTGCGAGGAACACTAAAAGCGGGTTTGATGTTCGACAGCTTGGTATGCACGCATCTCACCGGCAACTTACGGTGTATGCATCCGCTGAAATACATAGTTGTATCCAAAAAGCGGTTGAACTGCTTGGATTGGGCAGCAATAGTCTGCGGAAGATTTCAGTGAATGATGACTTCACCATCAACATAGAAGCACTGGAAGCGGCCATATCGGCTGACCGAAAATCAGGACTTCAGCCAATCTGCATCATTGGAAATGCAGGTACAATCAATACGGGAGCAATTGACGATCTGGCAGCCTTAGCCGATTTGTCCGAACGCGAAGAGTTGTGGTTTCATGTGGATGGCGCAATCGGAGCAGTTGCGGTACTTGCAGAGAATGTGAAAGAACAACTTTCAGGTATTGAAAGAGCGGATTCGGTTGCGCTCGATCTCCACAAATGGATGCACATTCCTTTTGAGGCGGGTTGCGTGCTCGTACGGCATGACGAAGCCCATCGAAAAACGTTTTCTCTAACCCCGGAATATCTGGAGCATGATAACACGCGTGGCCTTGCAGCCGGCCGCCTCTGGTTCAGTGATTACGGGCTGCAATTGTCACGGCAGTTTCGCGCGCTGAAGGTGTGGATGTCGATAAAAGAGCACGGTCTCGATCGGTTTGGCCGTATGATGACGCGAAATATAAAACAGGCGCATTACCTTGGTCAGTTGATTGAAAAAGAACAGGACATGGAACTTATGGCTCCGATCGGTTTGAACATCGTTTGTTTCCGCTTCAATCCGGGAAAGATGGATGATGAGACACTCAACGCGCTAAACAAAGAGATTCTCATTCAATTACAGGAGCAGGGAATCTGTGCACCATCTTACACGACTTTAAACGGTCGGTATTGTTTGCGGGCAGCCATAGCCAATCATCGTAGTGTACAGAATGATTTTGATGTGCTTGTGGAGCAAGTCGTTCGGATTGGCCGGAAATTGACGAAACAATGCAGATGACGACTTTTATATAGTTCAGAGGCAAAATGGAAAGCGAAAAAGACCCAATTCGGCTTTTTGCAAAGCTCTATGAACTGTACCGGCAACAGGGCGTCGCTGTGCCATCGGCGATGGTGCTGGCAACGGCTTCGCCCGAAGGCAAGCCATCGGCACGCGTGGTGCTGCTCAGGGAGTTCGATGCCGGCTGTTTTGTTTTTTATACCAATTTCGCCAGCCGCAAAGCACGTGAGCTCAATGCGAACCCCTATGCCGCGCTGTGTTTTTACTGGGAACCTATTGATTACCAGGTGCGGGTTGAGGGGACAGTGCAGCACGTTTCCGAACCTGAGGCGGACGCTTACTTTGCCAAACGACCGCGCGGCAGCCAGATTGGGGCCTGGGCATCCAGGCAAAGTTCGGTACTCACCAGTCGCTCAGAGCTCGAGCAACGTTTTCGAGATTATGAAACCAGGTTTGCCGGACAGGACGTGCCCAGACCCGATTTTTGGTCCGGATTTCACTTGGTGCCGGACAGCATCGAGTTCTGGAAGCGGCGAGAGAACCGGCTGCACAACCGGACCAGATATCAAAAAACCGGAGAGGGCTGGAGCGTCCAGTACCTCTACCCATGAATCTTGCCGAAGTAATAGTGTCAAATCTTGTATTGGGGGAATAATAGGACATTCTATGATTTTATGCATTTCATCTAAGATTGAAAGACATGGGATTGCCCGCTAAAGGCTGTTGCCCAAAACCTTTTGAAAATATAGAACAAGAGAAGAAGACTTGCCGCCGTTGTCGGTAAACCGGCCTCCCAATATCATGAATAAAATTATCTTTTGGAGAGAAATCATAAAAGATAGAGCTGGGAAACGGGTATTTGACTGGTTGCTTCTTTCCAACTTCTTCTTATTATGACTGCCCTGGCTGTCTTATCGTGAAGCGTGCCGACTAGGATGGTCGCCTTCTGAGAAAGCATTTTTCTCACCAAGTTCATGTTTAGGAATGGAGGTTCTGATGAAGACACTATTTAAGTCTAAAAATACTGAAATTGATAGACTGGGCCAGGTGGGTATGTTGATTTCCCGGCTGGTCATCGGTTACTTGTGGTATACTCAGCTTCTATGGAAACTGCCGCCCACATTTGGTTGCCCACCGAATTTTGCTGTGACTACGAATATTCATGCGCGTACGTCCGGTCTTTGTGATTGGGTGGGCATGATGATTCTCTACTCAAAGTGGCCGTTGCAGGCATCCCTGGTGAAAAGTCTGGTTGCCCCCAATATGTCATGGATGGGTTGGATCATTTTCCTGATGGAAGCATTCGTCGCGGTATCTTTGATTCTTGGCTTATTTACGCGGCTGGGGGGTTTGGCAGCTTTACTGCAGGCGATTAACCTGTATATTGGCGTATCTGCTGCGCCCGGGGAATGGTATTGGACCTATGGAATGCTTGCCACACTCGGATTGATCTTCCTCGCAATCCCTACTGGCCGTTGGTTTGGCATCGATGCCTGGCTGCGCCCGGGTTTTCGAACCGGGGCGGATCGAGGAAATCGTCTGGCAAAAATACTGTTTGCCCTGACTTGATCCAAAAGGGGGAACTTTGGGATTTAAAAAAGACGATAAAACATTGGAAGGAATCAGATTGGAAGAATCTTTTAAAACTCTTGAGGATAAAGGTGCCGATATAGCGGGCATTAACTGATTCCGTGATCCTGTAAGAGTCCTTCCTTTGGCCAAACGGCTTCGGGAATCGGTCAGTTGCTTTGTTGCCACCCAACCGGTAGCATACCGCTGTTCCCATGAAAGACCCTGCTTTCAAATTCAGGAATTTGAAGGAAAGATAGCCTTTCCATTGGACCTCGACCCTTTTGTTTTAACTAGAAAGGAAATGGCTGCTTACGCAATTGAAGCTCAAAAAATTGGCATCAATTATATAGGCGCATGCTGCGGCGCAATTCCTCATCATATTCGTGCAATGGCCGAGGCTTTGGGTAGGACGGTTCCTTCCAGCAAGTATTCACCTAAATTGGAATTGAATACAATTATTGGTGATGCCTCACATGTCAAGGAAAAAGATTCCCTAATACTTTGTGAACAGCGTTACAGCAAAGCGCATTGTCATTTTATTGAAAAACCGTAAAGGAATTGTCTTTAAAAGCATTCCCGAAATACGTATAGGCCGATACATAGACTGCATTCCGAAAGATCCGTCTCGTTAAATTTTTTAGTTGACACGGAAACTTTTTTAGAATATTAGTTGAAATGGAAACTAAATTTTCTTTTATAGGTGTACGCCAATCATGAAGAAAAATAAACCAAAGGCAGCCACTCAAACCGGAAAAGATCTGGTGACGCCTGAAAAAGAGACACTCGCCGTTCAACTGCTATTGAAATGCGGCCTGTTTCTTCAAAGAGAAATGAACCAGGTTTGCCAACGATTTGGTTTGAAGCAGCAACAGTTCAGCGTATTAAATGAAATAGTGTGGCATGGACCGATCAGTCAAAAAGAGCTTAGCGAGGCACTTCTTTTCAAGAAATCTAACGTATCGAAAATCGTAAAAATTCTATTGGAAAAGAAATTGATTGATTTTGCGGTCGCCCCCGGGGACCGGCGCATGACGCTGCTTTTCGAAACCCCTGAAGGCGCTGCCGTCTGGAAGGATTGCATGCAGGCCTTTCACACGTCAAGCACCGAAATTATGTCACTTTTATCACAGGACGAGGCGACCAAAGCAGTCAGATTTCTGAAAAAGCTGCAAAGGGCATTTAAAAACAAATGAGGCTTTCAAAAGCCCCGTAAGCGGGATACTCCAAGGGGGTTAGAATATGCGAAAATGTACCGGAAACAATACTCACGAGTGGGGGGCTGATGCAATTTTCGATGTAAGATGCAAAAAATGTGGAGACCTGGTTGAATTTTTTAAAGATGACATCACAAGAAACTGTTCCCGATGCAAGCAAATGGTTTACAATGATCGGAAAGCATATGGCTGCGGACAATGGTGCTCATCCGCGTCCTCTCATATGAGAAATTTCTGCCCGAGATTCAAAAGGTCGAAAGATCGGTTTCACGGCCATATTATCTCATGACAGTGTCTTCCGGAAGCACGGGAAGTCCTGTTCATTAATGATCAAAAGATGAGGAGGAATTACATGGATTATGTTCAAATGACCGCTCCGTGTGGTCTGGACTGTTTCAATTGTCATTTTTATCTGGCTCATGAGAACCAGGAAGCAATGAACATGGTTGAGAAGCTATCCAGGGAATACAATATTCCGGTTGAAATAATGCTTTGTAACGGCTGCCGCAGCCACAACGGCCAAATACCTTTGCAAAAACATATCTTCGGTGAAGCACATCGTTGTGCGGCCTACGAGTGCTCACAGGAAAAACGGTTGAGATTTTGTGGCGATTGCGATCAGTTCCCCTGCGATAACCTCCACCCATATGCGGATAAGGCCGGCGACCTCCCACACAACATTAAGGTTTTCAATCTGTGCCTGATCAATAAAATGGGACTGGAGAAATGGGCCGAGTTTAAGGCATCTGAGGTTCGCAAAGTCTACTTCACCAAACCTTGGACCTTGGCGTAGTCAGACTATAGGTGGCTTCAAAACCTCCCCTCGGGCTCAATCATCCATCTTCGCGATAGCTGCGACGGGACAAGCTGTGTTTGACTGAGACGGCCAATCCTCGAAATATTCCCGATCTGGATGCTTGTCCCGATTATCTAATCGGGGCGGTTGATCGCCTCAGTCCGTCTTGACCTAAACCCCGATAGAAGGTTTTGAACCCACTTCTAATCATTTCCTAAAATAGCCGGGTTTTCACAATCCTGTTTGATCCTTTGACCTGTTTTTGATACATTGATGGCGAATTCAACCGGCATTACGGTGCAATCCGACCGGATGCCCAAAAGCCGCTGAATTGGAGACAGAACACGTGCAGATGCGTACCGAAAATTTTATGCCTTTTATTTCCTGGCTGCGCGGATACAAACTGCGTTTCCTGAGGCCCGATTTGATGGCCGGCTTGACGGTAGCGGTGATGACCATCCCCCAATCCATGGCTTATGCCCTGATTGCCGGCCTGCCGGTGCAATATGGCTTATATGCGTCTATCGTACCGACGATCGTCGGCTGTTTGTGGGGCAGCTCTGCACATCTGATCTCCGGCCCCACCACCACTGTCTCGCTCGTGGTGTTCAGCGTATTAAGCTCCCTGGCCGTACCGAACAGTATCAGTTACATTCAACTGGCCTTGTTTCTGTCATTGCTGGTCGGGCTGACCAAGATGCTAATGGGATTCGCACGTCTTGGAACTTTGTTGAACTTTGTTTCCCACGCCGTATTGGTCGGCTACATGGCCGGCGCCGCCGTATTGATCGCCTGTAACCAGCTTTCCGGTCTGCTTGGGATCCATGAGGTTCATCACAGCGCTACGTTCTATCAGAATATATGGTATATTATCAGTCACATAAGTAAGACCAACTGGATCACACTGATGCTCGGCTTGCTGACCATGGGCGTCATCATCGGTCTCGATAAGCTGAAGCCCGCTTTGCCAGGTCCCCTGATTGCCCTGGCGCTTGCGGGGGTGATTGTCGCTTTGTTCCATCTGGACCGTCATGGCGTAGCAGTGGTCGGAGACTTGCCGCGCGGCTTGCCGCCGTTGCACCTCCCGGGCAAGGTAGAGATCAAGCAGACCTTCCGTCTGGCACCCGGAGCTTTTGCCATCGCGATTCTCGGTTTGGTGGAGGCCGTCTCGATCGCCAAATCCATCGCCGCCCAGAGCCGACAGCGCCTGGACATCAACCGGGAATTCGTGGGTCAGGGGCTGGCCAACGTTTCCGCCTGCCTGTTCAGTGGCTATCCCGGAAGCGGATCTTTCGTTCGCTCGGCGCTTAATTTCAGCGCTGGCGGCAAAACGCCGCTAAGCGGAATCATTTCGGGTGTGGCGGTTGCGGTGATGGTTCTTCTGGCGGCCCCCCTAGCGGGTAAGCTCCCTATGTCGGCCCTTGCCGGAGTATTGATGGTCGTTTCATATGGGATGATTCGCAAACGTGATATTGCCCGCATCATTAAAGCCACTCGGGGCGATGCCGCCGTGCTGATGGTTACATTTCTGTCGACCTTGCTCCTGAACATCGAATTCGCGATATATGTCGGCGTACTGCTGTCCATCGGTCTGCACCTGGCCGCTGTTTCCCACCCGCGCATCCGTTCCCTGGTGCCCGATCTGAACACCGGGAAAATGGTTGGATTGAGGGGTGGCGAAATATGCTGCCAAATGGAAATCGTCTTCATCGAGGGATCCATTTTTTTCGGATCGGCCGATTTCGTGCTGGACGACCTGCAACGACGCTTACGCAACCATCCGAGAATGGCGAATCTTCTGATCCGCATGCACAAGGTCAATACGATGGATGCCAGCGGCGTGAACATCCTGGAGATTTTGCTGGAAGAAATTCAACAGCGTGGGGGAGGGCTTTTTCTGGCCGGTGTCAATCACCTCGTTTTCAAGGTACTGAAAAATTCCGGATTCCTGAACGAGGTTGGTGTGACACACATTCACACCAGCACGGGAGCGGCCATACGCAAAGCCATGCGCGATTATTTCTACCCCGACATATGCGCCGCTTGCCCCGTATCTGTGTTTCAGGAATGCCCGCAACTTAAAGGCGGCAACTGGGAGATCTTCGGCCAAGGCATTCAGCCCCCCAAGCGCTCTCCGGAAGAATATCCCGGCTCTAAGACGATCGATGCTTCGGAAAATACACCGTCCACGGAAGGCATCCGAAATGAAAAAGGAGAACATGACACATGACCAGGCTGCTCGTCTATACTGATGGAACACCGAACGCTCTCCGCGCCCTACACTTCGCCGCGGAACTCAAAAGGCGCTTGAACGCTGAATTGAGCGTCATTACCGTACGCTCCGGCACCCATGCCGCTGAAGAACCGCCGCCCGTCGGGGTTAAGCTGACCGCCCAACAACGCACCGAACTGCCGAAAGGGTTGCAAATTTTGCTCCATGCGGCGTCAGTGTTGGTCGATGAGGGCTTACTGGCGCCGATCGATACGATCAAGATCCGCGATATCCCCCAGGGGTACCTGTTTTTTTGCGACGGTGCGGTTGATGAACGCATTGCCTTTTATGAATGCTTTGGTCATTTGGTCGAGGCGATCAATAAGGAAGTGGTCGAACACGGCTATAACCTGCTGATCGTAGCACCACCTCGCCGCGGCAGATTAGGGCACCTGGTGGCCGGGAACCGCACACGCGAGCTGGCGCTGAATTTAAACACATCACTTCTGGTGGTGCGCGGTGGCGGACCGGACAGCCGTTTCCTCATCTGCGCCGACGGTTCGCCGTCCTCCCGCCGAATTTTTCCGATGCTGAAGCAATTGCTCCCAGCCACCCGACAACCTGTCGATATGCTATACATCCGCCAGCCGGATGCCGAACCTCAAATTGTCGAAGCAGCCGAATCATGCCTGCAGGAGGCCGGGAAGTGGTTGTCGGGATGCCAAAAAATCGGTGCGGTCAATGTGCGCGAAAGCCGCAGCCGCGAGGATATGATCCTCGAAGCCGCCGGTGAATCCGCCGTCATCATGATGGGCGCCAGCCTGCGGCACGATGTCTATCGCCGCATGCTGGGCAGCCTGCCGATGCGGATTCTAGAGCGCACCCCATCCAGCGTCCTGATCGTCAAACAGCTTCCCGAAGGCGATTCCGAATTCATGAAAGAGCCGTTTACCTGCGTGTGATTTTACATGTGAATGGGAGTCGGAGGTCAGAGGGCGAAAGCCAAACCAATGGAAGAGGGAAGACCGCTGCGCTGGGAAGTGGGAAGAATAAAGGCGGAAGTCGGAAGGGCCGGAAATCAGAGGTCGGAAGTCGGAGATCAGAAGGCACGGGGCAGGATATAGTAAATAGAGGAAAGTTATTGGTGATTTGGGGTTAAAGAATTGATTTGGAAGCCTTTTTAGGTTTGTTCACAATACAAGAAAGGCGATTATTTCGTTTTTGACTTATTCTGCAGACTCATTAACACGATATCGAAATGGACATGTACCGAAATTTTGCGGAACTCGGCGAGGCAGAAAGAGAAGATATCGATTTCCGTATCTTTGCCGTTAAACGGGAGGGATCGACCACAGCCATTGTGGCGCCTCACGGAGGCGCTATTGAACCGGGAACATCGGAAGTGGTAAAAGTGGTGGCGAATGATGATTTGTCGGTGGCCATATTTGAAGGAATAAAGCCGGAGAACAACAAATCTCTTCACATTACAAGCACAAATTTTGATGAACCCCGTTGTGTTGAACTCGT
>JAJDND010000102.1 GCA_022340885.1 Desulfobacterales bacterium
AAACAGACAAAACGTGACATCGCCAAAGTTAAAACCATAATAAAAGAAACTAAATAAGATATAGGGTTTTTGGACAAAACATTACTGCGATGGAAAAAAAACTAAGAAAAAGACAGATGGTCGGAACGGTTGTCAGTGATAAAATGGACAAAACGGTAGTGGTGCTGGTTGAACGTCTGGTTCAGCATAAGCTTTATAAAAAGTATATCAAAAGGCGTGCCAAGTTTGCCGCACATGATGAAGACAATGCATCTCATGTTGGAGATAAGGTACTGATTACACAGTCAAGACCACTGAGCAAAACCAAAAGGTGGCGAGTCACCCAGATCATTGAAAAAGCCATTTAACGCTTGAAGTGATCTAATGTGATCTAAAGTTTGATGTGAGCTAAAGTTTAAAAATGGTGTTGCTCCATTAATTTTTTATGATTGATAGAACACCTTAACTTTAGGCTTTTTAGCTCACTTTAGGCACTTTAAACTTCAAAAGAATAATTGAGGATTCATCGCCATATAAGGAAATTGAAAAGATGATTCAGGCGGAAACGAAATTGACCGTTGCAGATAATTCTGGCGCCAAGATCTTATACTGTATTAAAGTTCTCGGTGGTTCGCGCAGAAGGTACGCCAGTGTCGGAGATATCATTGTTGTATCTGTTAAAGAAGCTATACCGAACACTAAGGTCAAAAAAGGGGATGTGTTGAAGGCTGTCGTGGTTCGAACCAAAAAAGAGATCCGAAGACCGGATGGTTCATATATACGATTTGACGATAATTCGGCTGTTTTAATCACTCAAAACAGGGAACCCATCGGCACGCGTATATTTGGGCCGGTCGCAAGGGAGCTCAGAGCCAAAAAATTTATGAAAATCATATCACTGGCCCCGGAAGTATTGTAATCAGGGGTCTTGTGGAGATTAAATCCATGGTTAAAAATAAGTGCCATTTAAAAAAGGACGATAAAGTTAAGATTGTTGCCGGGAAGGATAGAGGGAAGATCGGCAAAGTTCTTAGTATAAAAAGAAAGAACGGTCGGGTTGTCGTTGAAAATATCAATATGATGAAAAAACATGCCCGGCCCAGTGCAAAGCATCGACAAGGCGGAATCATTGAAAGTGAAGCGCCGATCCATTGGTCAAACCTCATGTTGATGTGCAGTAAATGCGTGAAGCCCGTTCGGATAAAGATGGATCGTTTAGAGGATGGGAAAAAGATACGTGTTTGCCGGAAATGTAATGAGATTATAGATGCATAGAAGTGGTTTCAAAACCTTCGATCGGGTTTCAGTTCAACACAGAGATTGAGCCCGAGAGGGGGTTTTGAAACCACTTATAGGATCGTATGCCGGAGGAATTGATGTCGGAATTAAAATTGTACTATCATAAAGAAGTTGTCCCCGAGCTTCAAAATAAATTTAAATACAAGAGCATCATGCAAGTGCCGAAACTCGAAAAGATTATTTTGAACATGGGACTCGGCGAAGCGATTCATAATATCAAACTTTTGGATTCCGCTTCAGAAGAACTCAAGATTATTGCCGGTCAGCAGCCGGTCATTACTCGTGCCAAAAAATCCATTGCCGCGTTTAAGCTGAGGGAAGGAATGCCCATCGGCTGCAGGGTAACGCTCCGGCATATACGCATGTATGATTTTTATTATAAGCTGGTGAATATAGCGCTTCCGCGTGTCCGTGATTTTAGAGGCCTTTCGGGGAAAGCGTTTGATGGACACGGGAATTATACGCTGGGAATTAAGGAGCACATCATTTTTCCCGAAATTGATTACGATAAAATCGACAGAATCAAAGGTTTGAATATATCCATTGTCACGACTGCAAAATCGGATGAAGAAGGGATAGAACTTCTGAGACTGCTGGGCATGCCGTTCAGGAATTAAAGTGGGAGGAAAATTTGGCAAAAACATCTCTTAGAATAAAAGCAACCCAATCGCCCAAGTTCAAAGTGAGAAAATACAATCGCTGCCCAATTTGCGGCAGGCCCAGGGGATTTTTAAGAAAATTCGGAATCTGCCGTATTTGTTTCCGGAACCTGGCCTCAGAAGGTAAGCTTCCCGGTGTGGTAAAGTCAAGCTGGTAGTTATGTGAATTATCGGGCTTGGTATAACTCATGTTATATATAGTTTTAACTTATTGGGACTTCAAAATAAAGCCTTAACAATCGAAGGATTAACGGAGAAATCAATGGCGATGAGTGATCCAATAGCGGACATGTTGACGAGAATAAGAAACGCCGGAAAGGCAAAATATACCAGTGTCGATATCCCGGGATCAAAACTGAAAATGGAATTGGCCCGGGTATTAAAAGACGAGGGTTTTATAAAAAATTACAAATTCATCAAAGATAAAAAACAGGGCATTTTGCGCGTGTATCTTAAATATGATGAGCAGGAAAGGCACGCAATTTACGGCCTCGAACGTGTCAGTAAACCGAGCAGGCGCGTTTATTCCAAAAGTAAAGACGTAAATAAGGTTTTGAACGGTATGGGAATTTCTATCCTGTCAACTTCGAAGGGAATAATGACGGATAAAAAGGCCAGGGCCGGAAATGTCGGAGGAGAAATTCTCTGTAATATATGGTAAAAGGAATGATCAATGTCGAGAGTAGGAAAAAAACCGATAACAATACCTGACAAGATCAAGATAACTTATAAGGACGGCATCATTACGGTTCAGGGTGAAAAAGGTACCCTTTCAAGACCGATCCACTCCGCTGTCGATTTAAAGATTGAAGATGGGACGATCTACGTCAATGTCGTGAAGGACGACAGGAACAGTCGGGCTTTGCGCGGACTGACTCGCAGCCTTGTCGCGAATATGGTTACAGGTGTCAGCAGTGGTTTTGAAAGGATTCTTGAGATAAACGGCATCGGATATCGCGCTGTGATCAGCGGCAACACGATCGAATTCAACATTGGTTATTCAAGTCCAGTTAAATTTGATCTTCCCAAGGGAATTTCGGCATCCATCGACAAAAGGAACATCATAAAATTAAGTGGTATCGATAAAGAGCTGCTCGGGCATACCGCTGCAGCGATTCGAAGATTGAGACCCCCGGAAAGTTATAAGGGGAAGGGAATAAAGTATGCCGAGGAACGTATTCATCGCAAAGCCGGCAAAGCCGGAGCCAAAGCAGCATAAGGTTATATAATATGGGTTCATTGAATTTAAAAACAAAGGCGCGTTTGAAAAGAAAAAAGAGGATACGAAAACATTTGGGCGGGACACAGGACCGGCCGAGATTGAGTGTTTTCCGAAGCTCAAAACATATCTATGCCCAAGTCATCGATGATACGCATGGACAAACATTGGTCGCAGCCTCGAGCTTGGACAAAATTGTAAAAGAGCATCCAAAATTTGAAAATAAGATTGCCGTTGCAGACTTTGTCGGGAAACTTCTGGGAGAGAGGGCCGTTAAGAAGGGAATCAACAAGGTTGTTTTCGACCGAAACGGGTTTTTGTATCATGGTCGAGTAAAAGCTGTGTCCAATGGCGCACGTGAAGCAGGACTGGATTTCTAACCATTTACCCGATGAACATTTCAATAAGAACGCAAAACTTGAATAAAGTTTGACGGTCTCTGATTTGAATCGTTCATTGTTGAGGAGGCAATTTCTTGTACAAACAGGATCAAGGCGAAAATCAGTTAATTGACAAGGTTGTTCACATTAACCGGGTTGCCAAGGTTGTCAAAGGGGGTCGAAGATTCAGCTTCAGTGCGATCGTTGTGGTGGGTGACGGCCAGGGGAGTGTTGGTTACGGACTTGGAAAAGCCGGCGAAGTTCCGGAGGCGATTCGTAAAGGCATAGAGAAAGCGAAAAAAGAAATGGTCAACATCCCCTTAATCGATGAGACCATACCGTATGCGGTGATCGGGAAGTTCGGGGCAGGCCGTGTTCTCCTCAAACCGGCTTCCAAAGGCACCGGTCTTATCGCGGGCGGAGCTGTTCGCGCCGTACTGGAAGCAGCAGGCGTTCAGAATATTCTAACAAAATGTATGGGGTCACATAATCCTCACAATGTCGTCAAGGCCACGATAGAAGGCCTGACCAGACTGCAGAGTCGTGAGCAGGTCGCCGCCAGGCGGGATATAGAAGTGGAAGCGCTCTAAAATGGTAAGGAATGATCAATGAGTGAAATGTTGAAGGTCACTTTAGTGAAAAGCATGATTGGAAGGCCCGAAAAACACCGTAAAATATTGCGAGGAATGGGGCTGACCAAACTCAACAGAACGGTCGAACTCAAGAATATGCCCTCTGTTCGAGGTATGGTTAAGAAGGTGTCACACCTGGTGAAAGTCGAGGAAAAATAGATGAAGCTGAATGAATTGTTACCGCCGAATGGATCTCGCAGCGCCCGAAAACGCGTGGGGCGGGGAGTCGGATCCGGAAACGGTAAAACAGCCGGAAGAGGTACTAAAGGTCATAACAGCCGCAGCGGCGGCGGTGTGAGGCCCGGCTATGAGGGCGGTCAAATGCCGCTTCATCGGCGTTTGCCCAAACGCGGTTTTACCAATATTTTTAAAAAGAAAATCGCCGTGATTAACGTTCGTGACCTGGCTCGGTTTGAAAGCGGCAGTACTGTTGATGAAGCTGCACTCGTTCGGGTCGGTCTGGTTAAAGGACGAAGAGACGCCATTAAAATTCTCGGAAAAGGCGAGATCACAATTCCGCTTACAGTCAAGGTGAATGGTGCCAGCAAGAACGCCAGGGAAAAGATCCTTGCCGCCGGCGGAAATATAGAGGTTAGATAATATGATCGGCGACGGGTTCGGAAATATATTCAAGATACCGGAACTGAAAAAACGGATCTTATTTACATTGGCTTTGCTGGTTGTCTATCGTGTAGGCGTCCATATTCCGACTCCGGGGATAGATACTGTGGCGCTTGCTTCTTTTTTTAATCAAGCAAGAGGGACCCTGCTCGGTCTTTTCGATATGTTTTCCGGCGGTGCTTTGCAAAGGCTTTCTGTTTTTGCGCTTGGAATCATGCCTTATATCAGTGCGGCGATTATCCTTGAGCTATTGACGGTAACGATTCCGCATCTGGAACGTTTGAAAAAAGAAGGTGAACAGGGACGAAAAAAAATTACCCAGTACACCCGTTATGGAACGATACTGTTAAGTGTCATCCAGGGATTTGGTATCAGCGTCGGACTTGAAAAAATGGCTTCACCCGGAGGGGCGCCCGTTGTTATTTTCCCGGGATGGGGATTCAGGATCATGACGGTGATCACCCTGACGGCGGGAACGGCATTCATTATGTGGCTGGGTGAACAGATCACCGAGCGGGGGATCGGCAACGGTATTTCGCTTATCATATTTGCCGGTATTATCGCCCGAATGCCGAATGCAATCGGAAATACTTTTCGACTTCTTTCAACCGGTGAGATGGGGACCTTTGCCATTATTATCCTGACGGTTCTGATGGTGGCTGTCGTCGCATTCATTGTGTATATGGAACAAGGCCAGCGGCGAATAACAGTTCAATATGCCAAAAGAGTCGTCGGCCGAAAGATGTATGGCGGCCAGAGCACACATCTGCCCTTAAAGGTTAATACATCCGGCGTGATACCACCGATTTTCGCTTCATCTATCATCATGTTTCCGGCAACCATTGCCAGTTTTGTCGCCGTTCCATGGATGCAGTCCGTGGCATCGGCCATGAGACCCGGTAACATTGCATATGAAGTGTTGTATGTAGGGTTTATTTTCTTTTTCTGCTATTTTTATACTGCGATTACCTTTAACCCCAGCGATGTTGCAGATAATATGAAGAAACAGGGCGGATATATTCCGGGGATTCGTCCGGGCAAGCGAACGGCAGATTATATCGACAGGGTTTTAACCCGTATTACCCTGGGTGGCGCCATATATGTTTCAGCAGTATGTGTACTGCCGTCTGTTTTAATGACCAAGTTTAATGTTCCTTTTTATTTTGGCGGTACGGCACTTTTAATCGTTGTCGGGGTTGCCATCGATACCGTCCAGCAAATAGAATCTCATATGCTGACCCGTCATTACGAGGGATTTTTGAAAAAGGGCAGTGGCAGATCCAAGGGAAGATTCTAATATATTTGGCGAATAGACTTCGGGAGGAAATATGCCGAAAGAAGAGGCGATTAAGGTTGAAGGAACGGTGCTCGAGACATTGCCCAATGCAATGTTCAAAGTAGAGCTCGAAAATAAGCACCAGGTACTCGCACATATTTCCGGAAAAATGCGGATGCATTTTATCAAAATATTGCCCGGAGATAAAGTTACGGTTGAACTTTCTCCATATGATCTGTCTCGCGGAAGAATAACATACCGGTCGAAATGAGAATATGAGAAAGACGATCGGTCATGTGTAATAGTTTATAGTCATGGATTAATCGCACTGTCCCCTTTATGCTGATGAAGGAGTGTTATCAATGAAAGTCAGGGCTTCGGTTAAAAAGATATGCGCCAAATGCAAAATCGTTCGCAGAAAAGGCGTCGTTAGAGTTATTTGTGAGAATAAGAGACACAAACAGAGGCAAGGATAAAAAGGAGGATATGCTTTGGCGAGAATTGCAGGAGTGGATCTGCCGAGACGTAAACGGATTGAGGTTGGACTGACATACATCTATGGTATCGGTCCAAGTATATCAAAGCGCATACTTCAAGAGCTTAATATCAATCCTGATACCAAAACTGATGATTTGTCGGAGACCGAGGTCAACAGTATCCGCAAATTAATTGACGGGGAATATAAAGTTGAAGGCGAGCTTCGCACTCAGGTTTCCATGAATATTAAAAGATTGATGGATCTTGGCTCATATCGAGGTCTTCGACACAGAAAATCGCTGCCTGTTCGAGGGCAGCGAACAAGCACCAATGCACGGACACGAAAAGGGCCCAGAAGGTCGGCAATCAAAAAGAAGGGCGGCGCCAAGAAGAAATAAAACGTTAATGGGATTTCGTTATTCAGTTGGATAAGGCGAATGATGAATAGAAACCTTGATCTCGAATAGCGAAAGGGTTGACAGGAGCAAAATAGATGGCCAAAAAAATTCGAACCAAAAAAAAGGAAAAGAAGAATATACCCAGTGGGGTCGTTCATATTCAGTCGACATTTAACAACACGATTGTTACCATCACAGACCCCGGAGGGAATGTGGTTGCCTGGTCGAGCGCAGGGGTTCAAGGCTTTAAAGGGTCGCGGAAGAGCACGCCATTTGCCGCTCAGATTGCCGCGGAAGACGCCGCCAAGAAAGCAATGGAGCATGGAATGAAAAATGTCGAGGTATATGTAAAAGGACCGGGTTCCGGACGAGAATCCGCTCTTCGATCATTGCAGGCGGCAGGATTCAATGTTTTGATGATCAAAGATGTTACGCCGATACCCCATAATGGTTGTCGACCTCCCAAACGAAGAAGAGTTTAATTTTTTGAACATATTGATAAAAAAATCAAAATCAAACAATTAAGGAGGAGTACTTGGCTCGATATACTGGTTCAGTCTGCCGGTTGTGCCGGCGGGAAAATTTAAAATTGTTCCTTAAAGGCGACCGCTGTTATTCTGATAAATGTGCTTTTGATCGTCGTGGCTATCCGCCGGGCGAGCATGGGCAGAGACGCGGCCGAAAAATTTCTGATTACGGAATCCAACTCCGAGAGAAACAGAAGGTAAAACGAATATATGGTCTTTCAGAAAAACAGTTTCATCTGTTTTTTAAGAGGGCGGATAAACAGAAAGGAATTACCGGAACAAATCTTCTGGTATTTTTAGAACGCAGACTTGATAATGTTGTATATCGGCTGGGTTTTGTCAATTCTCGTGCTCAGGGCCGCCACTTCGTAAGACATAATCATTTTCTCATCAATAGCAAAAAGATTAACATTCCGTCATATCTCATCAAAATAGGGGATGTAGTGGAGATTCGTGAGAAAAGCCTCAAGATTCGACCCATCGAAGATGCCCTCGATGCTGTTGTACGAAGAGGCATTCCTCAGTGGCTTGACCTGGAAAAAGACAACAAGAAGGGAATTGTAAAAAACTTTCCTTCTCGGGAAGATATAACGACACCTATTCAGGAACAATTTATAGTTGAACTTTATTCCAAGTAGCTCGAGATAATGAAAGTTACATTTAGAATACGGTGGTGAAGATATTTCATTTGGCATTTATATATCCTTCCGATAATCCTCTGAAAAAACTGGAGAAATGATTATGGCATCAAATGAACTTATGTACATGAACTGGCGAGATATGATACGGCCGGAAAAGGTTCAGGTAACCAGTAAACCTACCTATGGCAAGTTCGTTTGTGAACCTCTTGAAAGAGGATTCGGTATAACAATCGGAAATTCGTTGAGAAGAATTATTCTTTCTTCTCTTTACGGAGCCGCAATTACATCCGTAAAATTCGAAGGCGTTATGCACGAATTCAGCGTTATTACGGGAATATATGAAGATGTTTCCGAAATTATTCTTAATTTAAAAGAGGTTCGCTTTAAACTTTCCGATCCCGATCCGAAAACCGTTAGAATTGATGTGAAAGAGAAGAGAGAGGTCACTGCAGAAGATATCATCAGTGAGGACGGGAAATGCGAGGTGTTGAATCCTGAGCAACACATTGCAACAATTTCTGATGAAGCCAGACTGAATATAACCATGACGGTTAAAATCGGTAAAGGATATTCATTGTCCGAATCGAACAAAGATGAGGACGCTCCTTTGGGTACCATACCCGTCGATGCCGTTTTTTCGCCGATTCGGCGGGTATCATATGTTGTTAGCAATGCACGCGTCGGCCAGAGAACTGACTATGATAAACTTACCCTTGAAGTCTGGACAGACGGAAGTATTTTGCCGGAAGATGCTGTGGCCTATGCAGCCAAAATCCTGAAAGAACAGATGACAATATTTATTGACTTTGATGAAGATTTAGAGCCGGAGTTGCCCAAAAAAGTTGCAGAAAAGGAAAAGCCCAAATTTAATGAAAATCTTTATAGAAGTGTTGAAGAACTCGAGCTTTCAGTTCGCAGCGCCAACTGTCTGAAAAACGCAAACATCGTAAAAATTTATCAATTGGTCAATAAAACAGAGGCAGAGATGCTCAAAACCAAGAACTTTGGACGCAAATCATTAAATGAGATTAAGGAAGTTTTGAGTGAAATGGACCTTTCTCTTGGAATGAAGCTGGAAGGATTTGAGCCGCCTGAGGAAGATTCAGAGGAAGGAGAGTAATTAGTCCGATGCGACATCGAAAAGCGAGCTTAAAATTAAACAGGACGAGCAGCCACAGAGAGGCCATGTTCAGAAATATGGTGACTTCTCTTTTTAAACACGACCGTATCAAAACTACCGATGTGAAAGCAAAAGAGTTGAGACGCTGGGCTGATAATCTGATTACACTTGCAAAACGAAATGATGTTCATGCCAGGCGACAGGCGCTTTCAATCCTTAGAGAGAAAGAAGTTGTTCATAAGCTTTTCGCTGAGGCTAATGAAAAATATGCTTCGAGATCGGGCGGTTACACGCGAATTGTTAAAATGGGGAGGCGACCCGGTGACGCTGCGCCGATTTCAATGGTCGAATTGATATTTACCGAAGGCGATAAAAAGAAGAGAACAAAAAAGAAAAAAGTTGCGAAAGCTACGGCAGCGAAAAGGAAAGTTGCAAAGAAAACAGATGTGAAAGAAGAGAGCCGGGTAGAAGAAACAGAGACCAAGAAATCGGATACTGAAGAAGCACAGACCGATGAAGATGATAAAAAAGCAGAACAAATAAGCAGGGATGTTAAAAAAGTAGAACAGGTTTCGCCGGATGACAAGGCGGTGTCTTCTGAACCCGATACAGATTCTGAGGATGCGGATAAAAACGAAAATGATCAAACTTTGGAAACAGTGGAATTGGAAGCATCCGGAACTGAAGAAAAACAGTCTGAGGATGACCAGAAAAAACCCGAAACCAAAGAATAATCCGAACGATTTAACTGAAAAACCTTTTTAAAAGCCTTGTCCGAAAAGACAGGGCTTTTTTTAGTACAATATGAGGTGGAAAAATATGGCTGCGGCTCCAGCAAGGTTCGGAGATAAAAAATATGATGTGATTATTGTCGGTGGAGGACCTGCAGGACTTTTTGCAGCATTTTACCTGTGCGAAAATGCCAGGCTTAAAGTTCTTATTGTCGAGAAAGGCAAAGGACCCCTGAAACGCAAATGCCCAATTAACAAAAATATGAAATGCGTAAAATGCCGGCCTTGCGATATACTTAGCGGCGTCGGTGGGGCTGGGCTGTTTTCAGACGGTAAATTAAACTTTATTCACAAATTAGGTAAAACCGATCTCACACAGTTTATGTCGCTGGAAAAAGCTCAGGAACTTGTCTGTGAAACAGAGAAAATATTCAACAAATTCGGTATGGACGGCAAAGTGTATCCGACGGATATGGAAACTGCCAAAAACATCCGAAAAAAAGCCAAACGACATGGCATTGATCTGTTGATTACCAGACAAAAACATCTTGGCAGCGAGTGTTTGCCTGGATATATATCCGATATGGTCGAATATATTCGGTCCAAAGGAGTTGTTATACATACCTCTGAAGAGGCAAAAGAC
>JAJDND010000105.1 GCA_022340885.1 Desulfobacterales bacterium
GTCGCCGCTTTCCCCGCACTTTTAAGCATCAAAGCAGCATACGGTCCGATAACCATGATCTGCCAGAATCATATCGGATCGCTATCCCGGCAGCTCGACATTGCGGACAAATGGTACCCGCTGGAGGCCGCCGCCTTTGCATCCCTGCATTCAAATCATGTTTATCCGGCGGTGAAAAAAATCCTGCCCTCTTTTGTTAAAATTCTTCTTTTTTCCCGTTCCTCTTCTTTTGAGAAAACACTGCGTTCGATAACGAAAAGCGAGATTTATCGCATCCGACCCCGGCCGGGGTCGGATAAGAAGATCCATGTCAGCCGACACATCTTATCGCAGCTTGCCAGATACAAACTCATTGAAAAGCCGGGTAAAGATGTGTTTAACCTGCTTTCAAGCAACGATGCGGATCGAAGAGATCCTGATTATCTTCCGTCAAGAATTTTTATTCATCCCGGATCGGGAAGCCGGAAAAAATGCTGGCCAATCTTCAATTTTATCAAAATAGCCGCTTTATTGGAAGCCAAAGATTGGCAGCCGGAGTTTATCTTCGGTCCGGCAGAATACGACCTTTTCGACAGGGTGTTGCAGCGGAAACCGTTAAAGGCAAAGGTTCATAAACTAGATACATTGACCCGATTGGCCCTGCTCCTTAAAACCGGCGGTGGATTTATCGGAAATGATTCCGGTGTCAGCCATCTTTCGGCATTTTTAGGACTTCCCACCGTTGCTGTTTTCGGCCCCTCCGATCCTGAGGTGTGGAAGCCGAAGGGTAGAGCCGTCGAGATCCTTCAGTCCGACAAAGCCTGCGGCCCCTGTTTCGGCACCAAAACGTGTGGGTGTGAAGAAGCGGATTGTTTTAGTGGAATATTACCGGAAGATGTTCTGGCAGCGTTTTTCAGACTGGTTCACCAAAGCTGTATTTATTCAGTTTGATAAACCTGGTCCTTTGGGACATATCAGAGTTCTTCGGCTCTGGCTTAAGGTTTATTATTAAAAATTACAAATTTCTTGCGCCAAATCGCAAACAAATCTCAAATTCCAATATCCAATGACCAAAACCTTTAAAGGCAAGCCCTGTTTGGATTTTCGAATTTTGGTGATTTGGATTTGTTTGATATTTGGGTTTTGGTATTTTGAATTTCTACCAATAACGATCAACAGAGTAAATCCCCTCAGGGGATAACCAAAGCCGAACCCTCTGGGCTCGGATTCTTTACTTTGTCGTTCTTCAAGTAAACGTAAACATCTTTAGTGATATTTTCCGATATTTTAGATAGCGCTTGACTCATCGCCTCTGCCACGGCTTTGGGGTGTTTTCGCTGGCATGCCCGGACTTGATGATAGGTCTTTTGGAATAAAATGGCATTGCTGATGTCGTCGGTATTTTTCTTCGTGAAAATAATACTGATGCCAAGGACGGCTTTCCATGCGTCCGGCGCATCCCATTCAAAAAACTCATCGACCGTGCCTTCAATGGTATATGCAGATGAAAATCGACTTTCGGGACTGAGTACCGCCTTAAAAAGACCTGAATTTTTCAAATCACGATTCACAAGGGTGGTGACGATTGCGCCGGGGTTGGTTTGCCATTTATAGTAGACATAGGCATCTCTTTCAAAGGATTGATTCCGGTAGATCATTTGACCGGTATTGTACGGCCGTGCCGTTGTGAAACGATCGACCCGGATGACATAAGGCAAAGATGCCAACGCGTCGAATTTCGGAGAAGGATACTCCAGGGTATAGTATTCGATTTTCTTTGACGGTTGTTTCAGATTCATGCAAGCGCCTAGGAGTAGAAAAAGGCCGATGAGTAGGATATAGGGCTTTTTGATTGGTTTCATTAATTTTTTTTTACCTTTTTTCTTCGGCCTTGTCCACTTTTTTGGGGTTGGGGGGTTTTCCAAACATGAATTGAGAGGGACGTTCCGAAACACTTTCGATCAGTCGGTTTAGGTTTTCACTGGCCTTTTCGAGATTTTGAGCGATAACCAAAAAATGCCCTTTAAGGAGGGAGAGCGAATCTCCGGTTTTTTCAGATAGAAAATTACCTTTCTTCAATAGCGCATTGGCATTCTCCATGGCTTGCTTGAATTCTTCCAGGGCTGATTTTATGGTTTGCTCCTTTTCGACGGTGATGCCGTCCAGGCGGTTAACGGTATTTTCCACGCGATTCAAGCTGTTTCTGGTTTTATCCATTATGTCATTGAGGGATTCACCGGCTTGGGTCACGGAAGCCATAATCTGATCCCATCTTTTATCCCCCAAAAGCTGGCCGGCGCTCCCGACCGAAGTTTCTAATTTTTTAGAAATACCTTTGACGTTGGCATCGGCGAGTACTTGATCGAAGTTGTCCAGAGTGAATTGAATCTTTTCGGAAATTTCTTCAAGATTCATCTCCCTGATCTGGGTCAGCGCATCTTCGATGTTGTCCAACATTTTGTTGATGTTGGACGGTTTCGAAGCCACGATCGGGTATTTTGAAGGAAAACTTAACGGTGGAGAGAAATTCGGATCTCCTTTTTTCTTTCGATCCAGTTCAATAAACATGCTTCCGGTAATACCGACCGATCTCATCTGGGCAACGATATTTTTGTCAAGGGGTTGACCGGACTCAATTTTCAATACAACTTCTATCAATTTTGCATCAGGGGCAACACCGATACGTTCCACCCGACCCACGGATACACCGCGATATTTCACAGGAGAATCCACATCCAGGCCTTGGACGGACTCATTAAAATAGGTTGTGTAATTCTGCCCTTTTTTGAAATACCGTGACATGCCCAGCCAGATAACAGCCACAAAAATCATACCGAGTCCGCAGGTCACAAACAAACCAAGGGCAAATTTTTTTCTTTGGGAGGCCATCAAAATTCCCTTACACAAACAATAAAATTTAGATCGACATGCATCGTTTTAATGTTCTGATTTCCGGTTGAAAAAATTCCTGACAAAAGGATCGTCGCTATGGTCTTTTAAGTATTTTGGATTTCCTTCGGCAATAATTCCTTTTGTTTTATTATCCAACATGATGACCCTGTGCGCCACATTGAAAATACTCTGCAATTCGTGGGTTACAATGACCATTGTCGTGCCCAGGCTCTTGTTGAGATGGATGATCAGATTGTCGAGTTCCACCGATGAAACAGGATCGAGTCCCGCAGAAGGTTCGTCAAAAAATAAAATTTTCGGATTCAACGCCATGGCTCTGGCCAGTCCCGCGCGTTTTCTCATTCCACCGCTGATCTCTGACGGCAAATGGTTTTCATATCCGTTCAAATTTACCATCTTCAGTTTCATTTTGACCAGTGTTTCCAATGACTTGTGAGACAGGTCGGTATATTCTTTTATGGGAAGCGATACGTTTTCGGCTATCGTCATTGACCCGAAAAGGGCCGCACTCTGATACAGGACGCCGATTTTTCTCAGAATCTTCTTGAATGTCGCCTCGTCGCAATCGGAAATGTCATCGCCGTCAATGCGGATTCGACCGGATATGGGCTTTATAAGACCTATCAGATGCTTGAGCAATGTACTTTTTCCGCACCCGCTTCCCCCTAATACGATGAAAATTTCGCCTTCCTCGACATCAAAGGAGATATTTTCAAGAACGGTATCCGCGCCGTAGCCGACAACGAGATCACGAACTTCAATGATGTTGTTCTTTTCCAAGTGATTTTTTCCGCATTAATACTTTTTTTAAATAGATCCTATGCCGCTTTCAACGATTCGGCAGTGTCATAAAATCGCTGCACGGTTTTATTCGTCTTCGCCAGAATACCCCGCAGCCCGCTGTGTGGGGATCTTCATTTTAAATACCGAAGCGTAACGGCGAAAAGCGAGTCGAAAAATATGATTAAAAAAATACTGCTGACAACCGCCGAAGTCGTTGCCTGACCGACGGAGGCTGCGCCGCCTTTGACGCGAAATCCTCTCAGACACCCTATCCAGGATATAAGGATTGCAAACACCCCGCTTTTGAATATTCCCAGAAAGAAGTCAAAAAGACTCAGGGTTTTCAGCGTTTGTAAAATGTAGGCGTTCGCCGTCAGATCCAACATGAAAACACCCACCGTCAACCCCCCTAAAATGGCAAAAATATCGGAAAACAGGGTCAAAATGGGAACGACAAAAACAGACGCCATAATCTTGGGAACGACCAGATACCGCGTGGGATCAAATCCCATGGTAAAAAGGGCGTCCACCTCCTCGGATATTTTCATGGTGCCGATCTCAGAGGCGAATGATGAACCGGATCGACCCGCCACGATAATGGCGGTCATAATGGGGCCGAGTTCCCGGGTCATCGCCAAACTGACCAATGAGGCCACATAAATATTGGCACCGAACATCTGGAGCTGAATGGATGACATAAAAGCCATGATAAGGCCCATTAAAAAACTGATCATACCTACAATGGGCAGCGCATCGACCCCGGTCTTTTGCATGTAAAGAAACGTGTCATCCATCCGTAACGATTTTGGATGAAAAAAGGTATATGTAAATGCCAGACAGACAGAACCAACAAATGAAATCAAATACTTAACATCGGAAACATACTTGAGAATCGCATCGCCGAACCTGACGAACATAGAGGGCGGGCGAATTTTGATGAGTTTGGGAGATTCTGCGATTGCTTCCGAATCGATCACAAAAAGCACTTCTTCTCTGGCGTTTTTTAAATTGAATTCTCCTTTTGCATCCGCCATCATATCCCTTAATTCGACAAGGACGAGCGCTCCGAAATCATCCAGATAGGTTACCTTTTTAAGATCCAAGACGAGTGAAACGGGCGAACGATCCCTGATCAGGGAACCGAACGACTCGATCAACGAAGATGCATTGTCGGCATCGATTCTGCCTTCCAAATAGATGATCATTTCACCGTCGTTGCTTTCTGAGATTTCATATCGGCAAGACGAAAGATCTTTAAAGCTTTCCATACACCCCTTTAAAAATTAAATGGCTTAAAACCGGTGGCATCGATGCCGTATTTTGTTTTTAATCGGTTAAGATCCATTTGAAAAATCAACCAGCCGATCCGGTGGTTGTTGTAGTCTACGTTGAAAGCTATTTCGACACATTTTTTGCCCATGGGATGATCTTTGTCCACTCGATAGAGCGTGAGCGTGTGCTGCAAGCCCTTGGCATCACCTTTAAACTCTATTCCGGCATAGTTGCCGCCCGACATCGCAGAGTTGCCGGCTTCGATGTCTTGCGAATAGGCATCGAAGACCATTTTATTTTTATCCAGCAGCACCAGGCCCTCGTAAGGCAGGTGATCGGCTTTATGATCCATGAAAAAATTCTTCATCAGTCGGTTTGTTTTTGAACGATCACCGGCTTTAAACGATCCGATCAGCATGGATTTCAACAATAGAAAATCTTTATTCAGTCGATTTTCTAAGTGTTTATGTTCGATATTCGAAAGCCGGGGTTTTTGGGGGAAATAGACGTGACGCAAGAAAGCGCCCATGCCTAAAATAAACATCAGTATTAGGGTCGGGACAAGCCAGCTCCGCGATCGACGGAATTTATTTTCCAATGCCGTGATCGATGTGACATCGCGGCCCAGTGAAAGAATTCCCTGGAAATTATCATGGTCATCAAGAAGCAGCGTTGAGCTTGTCGATATAAATCTGTCGCCGGTTTTTGGATGCCTGATGCTCAGGATTTTTTCTCTTACGGAACGCTTTTTCTTTACTTCTTTAACCAGTTTTCTATATGTGTCCGGTTTTTCATATATTTTTTCCACAGATTTGTTGCACATCTGCTGCCAGGGCCGACCGTAAACTTCTTCTGCAGCCGCATTCCATGTGATAATTTTTCCCTCTTTATCCGTTGCGATAACTGCATCGGGAAGCTGATCGCAAAATTCCTTAAGCCCGTAAAGAATTCGACTGGTCTCGTCAAGGCGCTTGGCCAATAGTCTTGTTAATTCCCCGGCCACCTCCGGAAAATCCTGAAGAAAACCCGGAATGTCTTCTTTGGGGATTTGAATGGCTTTGACATCTTTTTCTGCTTTTATCGTAGCCGTTCTTTTTGCATTGAGCAGGAAGGACATTTCCCCAAATAAGGATCCCTTTTCAGTGATTTGGGCAATTTTTTTGTTCCCCTTGAACACATTCAGTCGGCCGGATACAAGGATAAACAAATCTTGTGATTCATTTCCTTCCAGAAAGATTGGCTTTCCATCCTCATAAGGGGTAATGTACCGATTGATCTGGGTATTTTTTAAGATATCTTCCAGCATAAATTGCACAAATATTTTGTACGAATCACCCGTCTCGATTATTAAATCATGGACAACGAATGCAATAGATGTGCCATAATGAAGTAGATGGGGATCTGTTTGGTAATATTTTAAAAAATATTGTCAATTCAATAAGATAAATTGATAAAGGGAGGGATGTTTGAGCATAATGATATGCGGTCTGAAATGAAATTTTAATAGCGTGCCAAATTTTTGACAGCGACATTGCATACAATTTATGATTGAGAAATGGAAATTGAAATTTCCGAAGCGACACATTCAATCATCATTCATCCATCAACAATCAAAAATCATCCATCGGCAGGATGGGAAAGGCAGATGGTTTTGAAATAGCCATCGACAACTTTTTGTGGATCGAGTTGAAGTATTTTCGCATATGATTTTAAAAAATTTTTCAGATAAATATCCGGTGGAAGCCGGTCAAACCGGTTTTCTTCGATGGCGTTTAACACTGAAATGCTTATTTTCGTAATGGAATAAATTTCCATGATATCGATGCCAAGGGCTTTTCTAAACTTTTTCAAGTCGTTTCCCGAAAGGAGTTCCTTGGAGAATAGTTCCTTCGATAAATTTTGGATACTTTCCATGCTGAATTTTTCTTTCATCTTCGACTGCAGACGGTCTTTATCCGCCATGGTACTGCCGGAAGATCTCATGGAGGATTGATACTGTTTTGTCCTGAATGAAATCGGGGCCTCTACTTGTCCTGAATCAACCAGCATCCGATCGTAAGCAGCTCTCTTGTTGTCATCGATCAGCGTCGAATGCGCATCGTTGATTCTTTTTAGAATTTCATCCCTTTCCTCCCTTGTGAACAAGGAATAGGTCGGTACAGAATCTTGGTCATACAGCGAAAGTGCATCTTTATACGCCTGTTTTATTTTAAAATAAGATGAATTCATCGGAATTTTTAATATTTCATAGTAATTTAATTCGTCAAATTTTTTCATATCCATATCATGTGGTCCGTTGATGATGGCGCGTCATAGGTTATGTTATCTTTGCGGCGATATTTTTAAGATCTGCAGCGGATTGCGTATGAGGATAACGATGGACATAGAGCGTTTTTGAAAAAATGGCATCTTGAATCCGGCCGTCAAAGCTAACATAGCCGAGGAACTCAAAAAACGAATAAAAATGACGGTTACATATGGTTTCGAATTGGTTCCCCAAAGTTGCATCCAGATTATTGCGAAACTGATTAAAAATAAATTTAAACTTAAATTTGCTGAGCTGGCTTCTCAGGTGCCCTTCTTTTTCAGGGTCGTGTTTTAGCGCAATTTCTATGATGTCAGACGGCGTCGTCCCCGGTTTGACGGCGTCTTCGGAAAAGTCCTTTTGCAGCGAATTAAAAATATGTTTTTTTATCATTTGTTTTAATTTTCGATAATAGATGGTTTTAATAAACCGAAAAGAGTTTTCGATGGATGTGGGTTCGGGTGTACATATCAGTATTCCCTCCTCGGAAGTCAAGAAAAAATCAAGCATATTAAAATTGGTTCCAGGACCCAAATCCAGAAAAACATAATCAAAAGGCAGCTTTTTTATGGCTTCAATGATTTTCACTTTATGCGCATAAAACAAGTTTGCAATTTCCATATAGCAATGGGAGGAACTGATGAGAAACAAATTCGGGATGCTCGTCGACACCGCCGCGCTTTCCAGATCCTGAACCGTTTTGTCTAAAAAACTGTTTAACCCGATGTTCGGGCTTTGCATTCCGAGCAATGTATGCAGGTTTGAAGCGCCCAGATCCAGATCGATGATCACGACTTTTTTACCCCATTTGGCGATTAATGCGCCGAGGCTCGCAGTTATAAAGCTTTTTCCAACGCCGCCTTTGCCGCCACCGATGGGATATATTTTCGCCATTTTTGATATTACTCCTGGCGCGGTTGAAAGTTTAGAGCGCGAAACCTGATTTTATAGTACATATCCAGCAGACGAACCGCAATAATTGCCAGAATAAACCGGGGTATCCATAGCCAGAAGGCGCTGAGTCCCAGGGATAAAAACAACGCCGGATCCTCAACCATAGAATGATTGATGCCGATGGAAAGATGAAGTTTTTCAAGTTCTTCTTTTTTGATATATCCTTGTTTTGTTTCCTCCACGATGACCGCTCCGCCGTATGCAATACCGAAGATGACAGCCGTTAGCCATAATAAACCGACGACTTGATTGAGTCCCATGGTCTTTAATATCGGACGCAAAATCCGCACAATATGATGTATCATATTAAATGCTTTCATCATTTCAAGCAAAATCATGATGACCATGATAATCACGAATATTTTTGCGCTGAGAAACAATGTGTCTGTAAACCAGCTTTTGACCATTATCAGAAGCGGTGCATGGCCGGCGATAGATGCACTTTTTCCCAAAATACCGGCAGGTTCCGGGCCTAATAACTTCGCAACAATCATTACCGTGATACTAGAAGCCGTCAATCGAAAAAGGGTTGCTTTAATGGGGTTCAATCCGGATTTCCCTTGTATAATTCCCTCCTGAATCAGATTGTGCGAGATGAGCAGAAATATGGCGATCAAGGTCATTTCGTTATTCGTCAAGGGAAAAACCATCATGGCGGCAATGCCGCCGTAAATTCCGGTAAGCATTCCAACGATCAGCGGGAGGGCCGCCGCAGGTGGAAGACTCAGCAGGTTCATGGCAGGCGCTAAAAAAAAATCCAATTTGTGCATCCAGCCGCTATACTCAATCAGCACGGCAAGGAAGGAAATCGGCACAATAATTTTGAGCATCCACAGGAATCCGTACCATCCTTTATTGATTCCGGAGTGCAAACCATATCGAAACTTTTCCAGATAAGAGACCATAATTATTTAAGTAAACTTTAAGGGTTGCAGGCAATGGCGTCGTAGATGAGATTTCTGAGTTTCCGCCTTATTGCGGAATAAGAATAGGCGCGTTTGGCAATGTCATAGTTTTTATCCACCATGTTTTTACGAAGATCGGGATTTTCAAGAACCTTACGGGTCATTCGAACGGCATCTTCCGTAACATAGCCGTCCAGCTCTATGGTCAGAAATCCTTTGGGTTTGATGTCGTAAGCATAAATAGAATATTTATTCACCACAATGGGTTTTTTAAAGTAAACCGCTTCCAAAAAGGCATTGCCGAATCCTTCAAAGGTGGATGGATAGGTCACCAGGTCGGCATGGGGATAAATGTCTTCCAAGGTATAAATCTTTTTTCCGGTTTTGGTGCGCCCTCTTTTTTCATCAATGATATCGGACACGAAAATGGTGTTAACGTTCAGAAGCTTTGAATAATCACTGACCCTTTGTTCATAATCATAACCCTCATCCCCCGATGCATGCGATATGACGAGCTTGGCTTTCTTTCCCAAACGATGCACCAGCTCGATGGCATGTTCGATTCCTTTTCGCTTGACGACCCGAGTAGGCTGAAGGATGAAAAGTTCATCATCTTCGATGCCGAGATCCTCTCGTACTTCCAATGCATAGTCATCAATTTGCTGCGGCGGGTTTTCAAAGTCCATGACATTTGGGATAATCGTGGCGGAAATGCCGGTTCTAAGCCCCAGTTGATTGTCTCCTGAGGAGTTGATGGTCACATGCTGAATGGGGGGTAGATGTGGGGGGAAGGCCATATTCAGATATTCCCAGACGGAATTTGTTAAAAACTGTTGTCGTTCCCAGAAGAAATCGTGGTGATGGGCGATGGTCGGAATTTGAGTCTCGGAAATGACTTCGGTAATGGCGAGCCCCAAGGGGATATTGAGAGGGATGGTGAGTGAATTTTCAGGCACCAGGATATCGATATCGAACTTTTTGATGAAGCGGTAAATATGATCCTTTAACCCTTCTTTCAATTGATAAATTTTATTTGTGATCCGGCGTTCACGTTTATGAACGCCGAAACATTGATTGAAAATATATTTTATGACAGGATGCGCGAAATGAGCTTCTTCCGCCAAATAGGAATGTTCCGGCGGACGATCGAGTTCACCGGCAAAGTAAAAACAGGTAAATCCTTCCTTTTGAAAAACATTCGCCCATTTCGCCGTCTCCAGGGAAACGCCGTCAGTTCCTGCAAAGCGCGTGGATATGAATCCGACATTGTGTGTTGAGCCGCAGAATGAACATGTCATCATCTTTATTGATCCTTTATGCTTATAAAAAATATTTTCAAAATTTTTGCATTGATAAAGTTTCATATGCAATAATTCTGC
>JAJDND010000126.1 GCA_022340885.1 Desulfobacterales bacterium
TGTCTACAAGTATCTGCCGGTCAAATCGTCCGGATCGAAGCAAGGCCGGGTCTAAGACTTCGGGACGGTTAGTAGCGGCCATTATAACAATACCAACCCTGGTATCAAATCCATCCATTTCCACAAGTAACTGGTTGAGCGTTTGCTCCCTTTCGTCATGACCGCCTATCATTCCGGCACCCCTGGCTTTTCCAATGGCATCTAATTCATCAATAAAGATGATACATGGGGCTTTTTCTCTGGCCTGAACGAAAAGATCTCGCACACGGGCAGCACCCATACCCACAAACATTTCAACAAAATCCGAACCGCTTATCGAAAAAAAGGGGACTCCAGCTTCACCCGCTACAGCACGTGCGATGAGGGTTTTACCTGTTCCAGGAGGACCGACCAGTAAAACGCCTTTTGGCATCTGCCCGCCGATTTCCTGGTACAGATGGGAATTTTCAAGAAAATTAATAATTTCCTGAAGCTCTTCTTTTGCTTCATCCGCTCCTGCAACATCGTCAAATCGTGTCTGAATATCCTTTTCACCGACAATCTTGGCTTTGTTTTTGCCGAAACTCATAATTCCAGCTTGTCCTGCCTGCATCCGGCGCATCAAGAAGAACCAAACCCCAAAGAATAAAAAGACCGGGACTACCCATGACAGCAAGGTTTTAAAAAAGGTATTCTCCACCTGTCCGGAAAATTTAACCTTGTGCTCTGCCAATTTCTGTGAAAGATCCGTGTCAACACGAATTGTGGTAAAAAGGATTTCGCCACCTTTTTCTCCGGATTTCATTTTCCCGGTGATTCGATCTTTTCCTATGGAAATTTCGATGACCTTGTCATCTATCACCGCCTGAATAAATTCGCTGTATGGAATAACGACAGGTCGAAATTGCGAAAAAATAAAGTGCTGAAGCAAGATAACTCCCCATATCGCTAAGACAAAGTACCAGATATTAAATTTTGTCTTTTTTTCCATTCCTCCCTCTCTTTCAATTCTAAAAGCACTTGGAATTGTATATATTTTTAACTTACCTCCATCCCCTAAAAGTCGGCTAAGTAGCCTTTTAACGAGAATTTATTTTATTTAATTTTTTTACAATATTATTGGGTTATACCCTCTGATATGTACCGGCTTTCTGTTGGATCTGGCACAATCAACCATCATCCTCCATTTAGAGTGGACTTTTATTGTCTCATAAGGATTTTCAGGTGTAAATTCAACAAGGTTTTTTCGATGTTGGTTTCCCATGTTTTCCTTCTCTTTTAGGGTTATAGTTTTTTTATCTTTGACGCAAATTTCCACTTACTTTATAAACTATTGCTAAATTTTAACAGCAACAATGATGCCAATGTATTGTCATCGTATAACTGGTTGTTATTTCGATTGAATGTCTTCGAGCGCAATAAACAAATGTATCACAATAAATGATTATAATGAGACGGCCACGTATCATGGGACAGCAAGAACGAATATTTTAAACTTAAAAGCATTTCAATCATTTCTTAAAAAATATAATGAAGTAAAAGAAGTTTTATACTAAATGTTGAGGATCTAAAGGCGGGATTCAGATCCGCTCGGCTCGAATTCAAAATTCTAACTCCAGCAAATTGTAATCGGGTTCTAAAAGCACAATAATTGATTCAGCTGTTTCTTTGTGCCATAGTTTCAGTGCTTGGAATAACGGCGTTTCTGCTTAGTAATATAAAATCATTTCGCATTTTCAAAATAGTTTGTTTAAGGAGGCCTTCCAGATATGGATCCATTTTGGGTTGTTGCCGCATTTGTCTTCGGAGCCGCCTCGAGCAGGATCGGCCTGCCGCCTCTCGTGGGATACTTGATCGCTGGGTTTGCCCTTAACATTTTCGGTGTCGAGGGAGGCGAAACTCTTGGAAAAATTGCCGATGCAGGTGTAACCTTGCTTCTATTTTCCATTGGCCTAAAACTGAAGTTGAAGAGTCTATCTAAGCCCGAGGTATGGGCCGGTGCAACGATTCATATGTTTATAACCGTTGCAGTCTTCGGAACAGGGATTTGGATTCTTAGTATGTCAGGGATGCCCTTCTTTCATCTTCTAAGCTGGCAAAGCGCAACACTGATCGCGTTCGCCCTGAGTTTTTCGAGTACGGTTTTTGCGGTTAAAGTGCTTGAAGAAAAGAAAGAGACGTCCTCCCGCCATGGCACTGCTGCAATCGGTATACTGATCATGCAGGACATTATTGCGGTTGTTTTTTTAGCAGCCTCTGCAGGAGACATCCCTTCACCGTGGGCAGCGGCCCTCATAGCGTCGCTTTTTATCATCAGGCCTCTGATGGCCAGGTTTTTGGTCCGATGTGGTCATGGCGAACTTCTGATGTTGTTTGGAATATTGATGACCACTGCCGGGTACAGCAGCTTCGAAATGGTCAATTTAAAAGGAGGTCTGGGGGCGCTTGTGTTCGGTATGCTTTTGGCTACCCATCCCAAGGCGGGTGAACTGGCCGACAGATTGCTTAGCTTCAAAGATCTCTTTCTTGTCGGTTTTTTTTTAAATATTGGCATCTCCGGTTCTCTGACGCCCACGGGCCTTGTGATAGCGCTTTTGCTGGCGCTGGCCGTACCGTTCAAAGCAGCGCTGTTTTTCGGCATCCTAACACGCCTCAAGCTGCGTGCTCGAACATCGTTGCTTACTTCGCTTAGCTTAGCCAATTACAGTGAGTTTGGTCTGATTGTCGGGTCTGTTGGCGTAACCATGGGCTGGATTAACGGTGACTGGCTGGTTATCATCGCTGTTGCACTTTCGATAACGTTCATTCTGGCAGCTCCGTTAAATTCTGCCTCCCACATTATCTATTCGCGTACTTCAGGCCGACTGAAAAGTTTCGAAACCGCTAACCGTCTGCCTGAAGATAAACCGATAGAAACTGGCGAGGCTGAGGTTGCGATTATCGGCATGGGTGGCGTCGGAACGAGTGCATTTGACGAAATGAGGCGCCGATACGGCGACGTGGTGATCGGACTGGATTTTTGCGCTGATACGGTGGAGCAACATCGAAAATTAGGGAGAAATGTGGTTTACGGCGATGCCGAGGATAGCGATTTTTGGGAGAGGGTCGAGCCCGCGAAAAGTCGGGTTAATCTGGTCATGCTGGCTCTACCGGATCCCAACACCAGCATATTTGCAATCCGGCAGATGGCTCAGAGAGGTTATCAGGGCCAGATCACAGCGTCAGTTCATTACGAGGATGAAATATCAATCCTAAAAGCGGAGGGGGTCGATGCAGCATACAGCCTTTACGAAGAAGCTGGCGTTGGATTTGCCGACCACGTGTGTGCCCATATGGATTACTGCAAACTCAAAGATGCCGGTCTAAAATCCTGAAGAGTGGGTCTGGCGATGATATTTTCATCTTTTGAATGGTTATTTCAGGACTCAAAAACTTAATGTTTCATGTGATCACCGTTAAGTATCGCGATTCGCTAACTTTAAAGATATCCTCATTTTTCATCTATTTTGAAGATACCTTGCAACCATCAATTTTCAATTGGAATTGTGATACCGCAATCACGTATCTCGAAAATGATGTCTCTTTAACTTCCGTTCATTTTTCCAGAAACCCAATTTTATGAATACCAAGTTATTGTGATATGTTCAATTCTGGTCGGAAGGTAATGATGTGATATCGAATAATGAGTTCAGATTTTGCTCAAGTTGTGTTCCCTTGAGATTGCCTCACGAATTTCGCACTTGTAAAACCCTTTGATCTCTTAATAATCATCTAAAAGCCTCTCTCTCCAATTGAGAAATGGGGTTTAATTTCGTTTCATATGCGCTTACTAGGTTTAAGGTTAAAGCAATTAATCCGAATTCGAATTTTTATTGCATATATCTACCCTAACTTGTAAAACATTCGAAAAAGAAGTTAAATCTGATATATTGGTCAATCATCACCGGCCTGGTTCAAAAAGGCCATGTCCACTTCGCTCAGTTTCAGCTCCAGCGCTCTTGCAAAACTTTCTACCTGCTCTACGCTGGTGGCACTGACAATGGGTGCGGTGACGCCTTCACTGTGGATCACCCAGGCCAGCGCCACTTCCGCCGGTTTGGCGCTGTGACCGGCAGCCACCTCATCGAGCGCTTTAAGGATATCCAGCCCCCGGTCATCAAGGTACTTGGCTACGCCCTCACCCCGTTTGGATTTACCCAGATCCGCCCTTGAACGGTATTTACCGGACAAAAAGCCGGACGCCAGGGAGTAATAGGTCACCACGCCCAGCCCTTCCTTAATGCAAAGGTCACGCAAGGGCCCCTCAAAACTAGCCCGTTCGTAAAGGTTGTATTCAGGCTGGAGTACCTGATAGCGTGGCAGCTGTTTGTCTTTTGCGACTTGCAAGGCCTCAGCCAGTTGCTCGACGTTTAGGTTTGATGCCCCGACAGCGCGGATCTTGCCCGCCGCCAGCAGCCTTTGAAAAGCGATAAGGGTTTGCTCATAGGGCGTATCCGAATCCGGCCAATGGGAGAAATACAGATCCACCACATCAGTGTTCAGCCGGGCCATGGACTCATCGATGGCCTGACTAATCCACTTGGTACCGAGGCCCTTTTTACCCGGTTGTCCAAGATCGGAGCCGACCTTGGTAAAGAGCGTAACTTTGTCGCGGACACCGGGGCGGGCCTTGAACCAACGCCCAAGAATGGTTTCCGACTCGCCGCCTTTGTTTCCGGGCGCCCAGGAAGAATAGACATCTGCCGTATCGATGGCATTGAAGCCATGGTCGATAAAGGCATCCAGTACTGCAAAGCTTTGTTTTTCATCGATGGTCCAGCCAAATACATTGCCGCCGAACACCAACGGCACTATTTCCAGGCCTGAATTTCCCAAAACACGCGTATTCATTCCTACCTCCTTTTACTTTCCACGCCACTGCACAAGCGCCGAATGCGGTATTGCCGGCACTGCGGGGTTTAACCTATTGTTATGTATAGGGGAGATTTACGGTTGTACGACGCAACATCGGGTACTCCAATATTTCGTATCGTCAGACACCAAACTCGGAAAATCCAATTATAGGGTTAAAATGGTGACCAATAGACAGGATGTCAAGAAGTAGTTTCCCTTTTATATGTTAGCTTTTTATCAGCTTTATTGATTTTCATTTGCTGATAAAGGTAAAATCTACATGTCATGTGGAAATAAAAAGTAAAGAATCCGATCAGATTGTCCATGGCCATCATTATAACAAATCCTATGACGACCTACAGGTTGTACTGGTCAAAAATTGAAATCATGATTATATTGAAGCGTCTGACAACGAATTCAACCGGACGCAGGTTTTGGCGGTGATACAAAGGAGGATCAACGATGGTATATCCTAAACACGCCTTCATCACGGAAGTCGGCCCGCGCGACGGGTTGCAGATGGAAAAACAGGTGCTGTCCACCGATCAAAAAATACAACTGATTAACGGCTTGGTGACGGCCGGGGTGCGTGCCGTTCAAGTAGCGTCTTTCGTTCATCCCGGCAAGGTGCCGCAGATGGCTGATGCCGAAGCCGTAATTGATGCTTTGCCGCCGACGGAAACGGTTGAGTTCAGCGCCTTGACCCTCAATCTCAAGGGGATGGAACGTGCCTGCCGTACACCGATTCAGTGGATCGAAGTGTCGCTTTCGGCCAGTGAAACGCAAAGCCGAAACAACAGCGGCATGTCCGTCGACGAAGCCCTGGCGGAAGCTGACGCCATGATTGATTTAGCCCGGCAGGAAGGCCGCAAGGTACGCGGCAGCATTCAGTGCAGCTTTGGATGTGTGCATGAATGCGAAATCGAAGTGGTTCAGGTGCAGCGCCTGGCCGAGAGGCTTCTGAACAAAGGCGTGGACCGTCTTATACTGGCGGACACCACGGGGATGGCCACGCCACCGGCCGTGCGTCAAAATCTGGCGGCAATTTTGCCAATGGCAGGTGATATTCCGGTTGGGCTGCACTTGCATGACACCCGTGGTATGGGCATGGTCAACCTGATGACCGCACTGGAAATGGGGGTTGCATATTTTGACACCTCCCTGGGGGGCTTGGGCGGATGTCCTTTTGTTGACGGCGCAGCAGGGAATATCGCCACCGAGGATACCATCCATTTGCTAAACAGTCTGAATGTAGCCACCGGAATTGATTATGCCAAGGTAGCTTCAGAGTCGCGCAGGCTGAGCCGCCTGCTGGGGCATGACCTTACAGGCAAGATGTACCGGCTGCTTGGATCTTGAATACTATTATAAAAAATACCGATTAAACTGTCAAATAAAGTTGCCTCACAAAAATCGGGCTCGTCAAAACCTTGTTACCTATCCGGTCGGGCATAGGTAAATGTATGATGCGCCAACAGCGTTCCATCGCCATTCACGCTCTCGGCCACTCCAAAGATCAAACGCCGGCCTACTTTAAGCGTTCTGGCTGTGCAGTAAAACCCCTCTCTCTTTGCCCCACTCAAAAAAGATGTTTTCATTTCGGCGGTCACGGCCATCTCTACGCGGCCGATTTGGGTCATTATGGCAAGCCACATTGCCATATCCGCTGCCGCCATAAAGACCGGTCCGCTTACCAGCCCGCCAGGTCGCACATATTTCTCTTGAAATGGTACATAGATTGTACATTCTCCATCGCCGTAGTCATGGATGCTAAAACGATAATCAGCGACAAAGGCAGAATCAGCCAAAACTTGCTCTAACTCTTTTTGGGTTAATCCGGGTTTATGTGTCATAGTGATCAATCCTCGCAAGAATTCTGATCTTTTGCATATTGCTTTGCCAAGATGCAGTAATTAAAAACAATTCAAATCATATGGATTTTCGCTACTTGGAAGATTACATCGAAGATCAGAATTGCGTGTTTATTTCATTTCGGCCGTTCATGCCATGTATTTCTCAGAAATTCCTTGATTAAAGGCTTGTCGTCCAAATCTGCTTTGCAATTCAAGTCGATTTATTCCGGTTTTATCCAGCGTGCGGCCAGGAAAGCGCCCGTGTTCGAGCCTTTTTCACTGTCCGCTTTTTCGATTTCCGAGGCGATCTTCGGATCGTCATTTCTGTCGAAATAAATGGCGGTTTGAACGATGCTTTCTACGGGAGACAAGCGCTTTATCTCGTCAGGGGATCTGAAAATCGCGTGCTTGAAGAGTGAGTGGCCTTTTTGGGCAGCCGCCTTCCTTTGCTGCGCCCAGGGACTCAGAGAGTTCAAGGTAGCAACGACGATGTATCCTTTTGGTTTTGTGACGCGGAAAAGTTCTCCAACGGCAGTCTTCGCATCTTGGATAAATTCGATGGCGGTGATGGATATTGTCTTTTGGAATGAATCGTCGGCAAAGGGAAGATACCGCATATCGCCGATAACAGGTTGAAATGTTTGGCCCGGGAATTTGGTCAGGGCGCGGCGAAGCATGGCAAGGGCGAGTTCAAGGCCCACGACCCGGGCACCGGTCTCAACAATGTCTGCGGTAAATATTCCTGTCCCGCATCCTGCGTCCAGAATCAACTCTCCCGGCTGGGGCTTCAGCATCTCCAGCAAAAGTTTACTCTCGTAGCCTTTGATCAGCCGTCCCAAGGGTGTTTCAAACCACAGATCATATATCTCGGGCCAATCGTCAAAAATCTGTGTCATATTTTTTGTGTTGGACAATTTTTAGTTATTAAGGCTGTAAGAATTTTAGCTGTTTTGTTTGTATCTACTATTCTCCTTCGAACTCAGTTAACGTAAATGCGTTGTATTTTTTAATCTTTTCCTTACCGTTAAGGTCAGGCAGTTCGACGATAAAGACGCACTCGACGACATCGCCGCCAAGTTTTTCGACCAGTTTGGTGGCTGCGTATATAGTGCCGCCGGTGGCGATGAGATCGTCCACAACCAAAACCTTTTCACCTTTTTGGATGGCATCAATATGCATCTCTATCACATTCTCACCATATTCAAGGGTATACGATTCTCTGATGGTTTTATACGGCAGTTTTCCAGCTTTTCTCACGGGTACAAATCCCACATTGAGTTTATAAGCCAGCACCGCACCGAATATGAATCCCCTTGCATCGATGGCGACCACCTTATCGACCTTCATATCCCTGTAACGGTCATAAAGCGTGTCACAAGTTTCTTTGAAAGCTGCGGGATCCTGCAAAAGCGTTGTAATATCCCTGAACATCACCCCTTTAATAGGCCAGTGCGGTACGGTTCTGATTTTTTCCTTAAGATTCATATTACTTCCTCACTTAATCGCTGAAACAGCTCTTGCCAGCAGCTTTTTGACGCGATCGGCATTTCGACCGAATATTTCCAGGATTTCTTCCCACGAAACCGGCGCTTCATCCTCCTTCCAGCAGTCATAGTCGGTAGACATGGCCACCACCGCGTAGGGTATCTGAGCTTCATTGGCCAAAATCGCCTCGGTCGCAATGGACATATTAATGACATCCCCTCCCCACATCCTGAACATCTTAGATTCTGCTTTGGTCGAGAACCTGGGCCCCTCGATGGTGATCACCGTTCCGCCGAAGTGGGTGTTATAATTTAAATCTATTGCCGATTGATACAATACTTTTCGCAGATCGAGGTCAAAGGGGTCAGCCATGGCCGTGTGTACGGCCCCGTTTTCAAAAGTTTCGTGAAACGTTATTTTCCGGTTTTTCGTAAAATCGATAAACTGATCGACAATGACAAAGTGCCCTCTATCTATCTCCTCCTTAAGGCTCCCGCAGGCGGTTGTCGCGAGGATATGCGTTACGCCCTGTTCCTTTAAAGCGTGGATATTCGCCCTGTAGTTGACCTGGCTCGGGCTCAGGGCGTGTTTTTCCCCATGCCGGGCAATAAGGACCACATCAACGCCGTTGATTTTTCCCGCAGACAAAGCCGAGGACGGTTTCCCATAGGGCGTATCTGCCCGGATGATCTGCGGATTGCTGAGCAATTCCGGATCATCCAGTCCGGAACCTCCGATAATTCCGATTTTTACCATCCATATCACTCCGTTCGTTGTAGCCGATATAGCATGTCAAATGACACACAAGCCTAATTTCGATATATATTAGATCAAATATATTGTCAATCAGCCGGTGGCCCGGTCGAAGGCAACCGAACCTGGTGCGAAGTCTCCTCAATGAATACATGTGTCCTTTGAAAATCAAATATCCCGTTTATATAAATTCTTGTTTATTCGCTTCAATCCGCGGTTCCTTTTTCCTCTTTCCTGATTCCTTTTTTCTATTCCCATTGACAACCCACAACCGGTGCCCTATTTTCCTTATAACACGGTGCCTGCCCAATGGCCGGGAGAATAAACGCCGGCGTCACCACCGCAAAAACCGGGAGAACTCCCGCAATTAATACCCGCCATAGATTTGGAGAAAAAAATGACACTGAACGTACTTGCAGGAAAACCTGCACCAAGATCGCTGCTCGTAAACATCCCGAGACTGGTTTCGGCATATTATACCCATAAACCGGATGTCTCGGATCCGGCCCAACAGGTGAGCTTCGGGACATCTGGCCATAGGGGATCCTCGTTGAAAAACAGCTTTAACGAAGATCACATTCTGGCCGTGAGCCAGGCCATATGCGATTATAGGGCATCCAACAAAATCACCGGTCCTTTGTTTATGGGGATGGATACCCATGGATTGTCCGAAGGGGCGCTGGCCACGGCCATTGAGGTCTTTGCCGCGGCCGGTGTCACGGTGATGATCCAGAAAGATTTCGGTTACACCCCGACGCCGGTCATTTCTCATGCCATCCTGAGATACAACCGGCGGAAAAAGGAACATCCGGCCGACGGAGTGGTGATCACGCCGTCCCATAATCCGCCCCCGGACGGCGGGTTCAAATACAACCCGCCTGACGGCGGACCCGCAAGCACCGAGACGACACGCACCATTCAGGACCGGGCCAATGAGATTCTCGGGAACAACCTCAAGGATGTGAGGAGAATCCCCTTTGAAAAAGCCCTCAAAGCAGACACCACCCACCCCCATGATTTCATATCCCCCTACGTAAAAGATCTTCGAAATATCATCGATATGGAAATGATTGCCAAAGCCGGCCTCAGCATCGGTGTTGACCCCCTCGGCGGCTCCAGCGTCGGTTTCTGGGACCCCATTGCCGAGACTTACGGTCTGTCCATAGAGGTGGTCAACCGGATGGTTGATCCCACTTTTTCGTTTATGACAGTGGACAAGGACGGCAACATCCGAATGGACTGCTCATCGCCTTATGCCATGGCCCGCCTGATAAAGCTCAAAGACCGCTTCGATATCGCCTTTGGAAACGACCCGGATGCCGACCGCCACGGCATCGTGACCCAAAGTGC
>JAJDND010000127.1 GCA_022340885.1 Desulfobacterales bacterium
GATGTCCAACATGTTTGACATAATTTAACGTCTACAAAATTATATAATTTATTATACTTATAAATATTTTCGCCTACATCTGCGTAAACTGCCCGTGATGTCCCTTTAACAGGAAGTTGACTCCCAGAAACGTGAACAAAACGACCGCGAATCCGATAATGGCCATAATCGCCGCCCGGCGTCCCCGCCATCCCACGGTCAACCGCTGGTGAAGGAGCGCGGCATACAACAGCCAGGTAATGCCGGACCAGACCTCCTTGGGGTCCCAGCTCCAGAATCTGCCCCAAACGGATTTGGCATATATCATGCCCGTGATCAGACCGAATGTCAGCATGGTAAAACCGGTAACGATGCATGCATATCCTGAGCTGTCCAGCAATTCCAAAGACGGCAGACGCTTGAAAAAGAATCCCCGGTGTTTGTATTTAATGGCATTCTCCTGGAGAAGGTACAAGAGCCCGGCACCGCAGGCCAGGGCCAATGCCGCTTCCCCGATGAAAATCGCAATGACATGGGCCACCAGCCACACATTGCTGAGAAGACTGCCGGTTTCTTCCGGCACATTCGGCAGCCGCGCCGCAATCACCATCACAAAAGTAATGAGGGGCGCCGCAAAAACGCCCAGGATTTTGAGAGCGTATTTGTATTGAAACAGCAAGAAAACACCGGCAATGGCCCATCCCGCCAAAGAGAGCGTTTCATGAAAGTTGGCCACGGGGAATTGCCCGGTCCGGAAGAATCCGTACCCGATCTTCACCGTATGGCATAAAAAACCGGCGGCCATAAGGTAAAATCCGGTTTTCTGAAGATAATCCTTCTGAAAAAAAAGATACAAGAGATATCCGATGGTGCTCAGCAGATAAAAAATAATAACCAGAAGAAATAGAGGTTCCACGTTTTCTATCCTTTGTGAATCTGGAAGTGGTTTTTAAACCTGAAGGTTTTGAAACCACTTCTATTGATACATCTAAAAAGACCTCTCTAAAATTTTCACGACGTATTCCGGATCAATGCTTTGAAATCATAGCCGTCGCCCAGGACATCGAGAAGCAATGCATTGATATTCTCGATGTCGGCGTTTTTTATCAGTAGAACGAGATCCCTTTCGAGCAACTGATAAAAAAGATGTTTATGGGCCTCGGGTTCGTGGTCCTTGCTCAAAAGCTTTTTACGGATCGCGCCCATCAGCTCCAAAAACTCCGCATATTCGCTCCCGAATTGGGCTTCGAGCTGTTTGCGCAATTTCTTGGCAAAAGCTGGGCTTTTCCCGGAGGTGGATATGGCGATGATTAAATCGCCCCGGTTCACGATGGACGGGAGAACAAAATTACACGCTTCCGGTCGGTCGGCAATATTGCACAACACACCGCGGCGCCGGGCCGCTGCATATATCTCAAAATTCAACGCCTCGTTGTCGGTTGCACCGATCACCAGAAACATGTTGTCAAGATCAGCAGATTGAAAAGCCCGTTCTTTCATTTGAATCACGCCGCGGTCCGAAAGTTTTTTCAATGTTTCACCCGCATCAATGCTGACTACCGTAACCTTTGCGCCGCAATCCAGCAGCGTCTCAACCTTTCGGGACCCCACGGATCCGCCGCCCACCACCAGGCAGTTTCGATCTCTGATATCAAGATATATGGGATAATATCGCATTTCTCAAATTTCGATTTCCATCAAATCCTCCGCAAGAAGGAGCGGGCCGGCATACGTTTTCCGGCATTCTCTTTCGATGTCCACCCTGTCACATTCCGGATAAAAATGGGTCAACACCAGCTTGCCCACATTTGCCCTTGCAGCAATTTCACCGGCCAGGGAAGGCGTCAGATGGCCTTTTACCTTTAATTCATCGGGCATCGCCGACTCGCAAATCAACAGATCCGCATCCTTGGAAAGCGTTGTCAGATTATCCGTAAAATCCGTATCCCCGGAATAGACCACGGATGCCCCGCCGGAACCGGTGATTCGATAGCCGATGCTTTCGGGATTATGTTCCATTGGAAGCGTTTCCACCCTAAAGTCGTCATATTGGCGCCCGTCCCCTTGGGTGTTGTCGAATTCGACAATGTTCAAAAGACCGGGATCCAACTCGATCCAATGACCGTAATTGCGTTTCAGATTTTCAAAAAATTCCAAAAATCCCCTTCCTGCTCCCAGTGTCAGCGGAATCCTGCGGCGGCTTCCATCCGGGTATTTGTTGGAAAACAAAAACGAAGCCAATTCTCCGGTATGATCCGGATGAAAATGGCTGTAAAAAACAAAGGACACCTCGTAAATTTCGCTGCCGGATTCAAGGAGCCTTCGCATGGTGCCGGCGCCGGAATCAAACATCAGAATGCTGCCGCCTGTTCTTATGAGCACGGAACACGAGCTTCTTTCCAAAGAAGGGACGCAGGTGCCGGAGCCGAGAATGGTGACGGACAATTTATCGGAATTTAAACGCATTATTTCTCTGTCCCTTTTTCAATCTGTCTCATGATCCAATTTAACAATTTTTGATCATCGCCGGGATCGAGTTCGTGTTTCAGAGTTTCCAACCGAATTTCCGCACGTGCGCTGCTCTTATGCCCGCCGGCCGATCCCATCGACGCGAAGCTTTTGCGGGCGACCTTTCCCGCGTCCTTGCGTAATCCGTCGTTTCTGCAAACAACGATGAGATTCTCTCCGTATAACCCGGATACGATGCTCCAGTCCACGGAGCTGATCTTGATAAAAAAATCCGCAAGCAATACACAGACATCAGGATTAATCACCGGTCCGAGATGTACATAAACGCGCCCTTTTCGAATACGTTTGTGATCCAGGGCGATCCTGAAATATTTTAAAAAATCGAGTCTCAATTCTGACCGTTCGATCTTGTTGACAATGTTGAGATTCGCATGTCGGTAAAGAAATTGAAAGGCCCTGATGTCTTCGATTAAGGTTTGGCGGACAAAGTTGTTCGTGTCCGTCTTGATGGCGTAAAACAAACCCGCTGCAAGCTTGGTCGAAGGCTTTATTTTTGCGGCCCTCAAGTACTCGGTCATGATGGTGGCTGTGGCGCCGTATTTTGAGCGAACGTCGGCAAATGACACATGAACAGCCGTTTCAGGATGATGATCGATGACCGCATCTATCGGGAAATTGGCAAATATATCATGATGGTTCGGCTGGGAATCGACCAGAACAAAACGGTTGAAGCTATTTTTATCGATGTCTTGAATGGGAACAAGATTCACCTTCAGTAGCTGAATCATCGAGATGTTGTCCGGGCGCTTAATTTCATTGATGCGGGCGATGGCAGCACCGGCCACCTTTCGCCAGAGCAGTCTTTTTACTGCCATGGCGCTGGCAATGGCATCGGGATCGGCATCGATCAAAATAAGGACATGATCTTCGCTTGTAAAATGATTATAAAAGCGTCTTAAGTTTTCAACACTCAATGCTGTCATTCACTGACCTCGATAAAATGATTAGAATATATTATTCATACAGTTTATGCAACCCTATTTGATCGTTGGCAAAACAGGAAAAAATGTTTAAGGCCCGGCGCCAACCATTTTTCTTTCCAGAGATCGTTGAAATCTGCAACAAAATTAATTTATCTGCTTGACAGTGTCGATTGTTATCTGCTATCAGACTAACGGTTTTAATCGAGCACAGCCTGTCTGCGCAAATATTTTCAGTATTTCAAGTAGTTATAATAAGACAGGATGGGCCTGCCAAATGCGTTTCAACTATAAAAAAAACCGGCCGTGGCTTGAAAACTTATCCATCATTACGCAACTCGGTTTGACCATGGTCGGTTGTATTCTTTTTTGTTTTTTTATCGGCCGGTATCTGGATAGGTTTTTGGGAACCAAAGGTATATTCGTCGCCGTATTCACCCTTCTGGGGGTTATCGGCGGTGGGGTCGTCGTTTACAGACAAATCCTTGAAATAACAGACCAAAAAGAAGATAATCACCATTCGGACGATGGAATCGATTAGACAAACCCAAAAGAAATATTGCTCGAGAGCCATCATGGCAGCCATTTTTGCAGGTCTTGTTTTTATTCTGGCCGGCCAGGAACCCGTCGGCAAGGGATTGATTTTGGGGACGATCTTCAGCATTATCAATTTTATCGTCATGGGCGAGATGCTTCCGTTGAAAATCGGAAAGTCAAAAAATAAAACCTTCTTTTTCTCCCTTGCATCCATATTCTCAAGATACGTTCTTCTGGCAATTCCGCTGCTCATCGCCTTTAAATTTGACCAGTATAACCTTATTTCCGTGGTTGTCGGAATTTTTATGGTCCAGTTGTTTATTTTGGCTGAACAGATATTCATTAATTTTTCATCTAACCATAGAAAGCAGGCCTGAAAAAATAGGGTATAATGGAAGATTTAGGAAAAATACACCAGCTGATCATTCACATTTTCGGACGGGATTTCACGTTTAATGTCGAGTGCATGGTAATGACCTGGATCGTTATCATCGCACTGCTGATCTTCGGGTATCTGGCCGCCAGAAAAAGGAACATCATTCCGAATCTGTTGCAGCTAGTCGGCGAGATGATTATCGGCATTTTTTATGACCTGACCGAAGATGCCCTGGGCGAAGAGCTTGGCAAAAAATATGCGCCGCTGATATGCGGTTTGTTTATGTTCCTGTTTTTGTGCAACTGGCTGGGCATTTTCCCCCACCTGGAAGAACCGACCAAGGATCTCAACACTCCCTTAAGTTATGGCATCATGGGATTTATTCTTGCCCATCATGCCGGTATCAAGGCCAAAGGGTTAAAAACCTATTTAAAAGATTACTGCGAACCGATGTTTATCATGGCGCCGCTGAACGTCATCGGAGAACTGGCCAAGGTCATTTCCATATCCTTTCGACTTTTCGGCAACATCATGGGCGGATCGATCATCATTCTGGTAGTGTCGTATTTAACCTTTAATCTGGTTACGCCACCTTTTTTGAATGCGTTTTTCGGCGCGTTTGTCGGGACGATTCAGGCGTTTGTGTTTACGATGCTAACTTTGGTATATATCGCAGTTCAGGTAGCTTAATTTATGCCATACGATATTCAAACCTGGGTAAAGGTAGCGGCGTTCAGCGGCGGCGGAATGGCCATGGGATTCGGCGCCATCGGAGCGGCCATCGGTGAAGGACACACGGCGGCCTGTGCCAATGAGGCCATATCACGCAACACAAAGTTGTCCGGCGATATTTTCAAGGCCATGCTGGTCGGGCAGGCCATTGCCGAGTCTTCTTCTATTTTTGCTTTGGTCATCGCCATGATGCTGCTGTTCACGAAGTTTCCGGAGCATGTTTTAACGGTACCGGTGCTGTTCGGGGCAGGCTTGTGTATGGGGCTGGGGGCCATCGGCGCCGGTGTGGGCGCGGGCTATCCTGCGGGGTCCTGCTGTACGGGCATGGCCCGGCAGCCCGCAATGAGCGGGCGTTTGAGCACCAACATGCTCATTGGGTCAGCGGTGTGCCAAACCCCGGCGATTTTTTCACTGGTGGTGTCCTTTATTTTATTGTTCACCGATTTTTCAAAAAGTCCGGTTTCACCGACCTGGGCGGCAATTCTGGGAGCGGGTATCGCATCCGGATTCGGTGCCATCGGCTCCGGCTTGGGAGGCGGCCTGGTTGCCGAAGCCAGTTGTGACGGTATTTCCAGACAACCCGAAACCACGACGCAGGTGACCAATGTCATGCTGCTGGGGCAAGCGGTTACCCAGACAACGGCCATTTATGCGCTTCTGGTCAGTTTTATTCTGATGTTCAAAACATTTCCGGAAACCCATTTGCTGGCACCGCCCATGGCGCTGCTGTCGGCCGGGATATGTATGGGTATCGGCGCCATCGGTCCGGCCATCGGTGAGGGATTTGCCGGCAAAAGTGCCGTTGCGTGGATTGCGCGAAATCAATATCAAGTGGCGGACTTGACCCGGGTGATGCTGGTGGGCCAGGCCGTTGCCGAATCAACGGGGATTTATTCTCTGGTCATCGCGCTGATCTTGATTTTTGTCGTGTGACATAATCAATTAAAAATAAAGATAATCGATAAACCCAAAAATAGTGTAGGAGGAATAAAATGGCAGATCCAATTACAGGTGCGGATATCGTAAAAGCGGCCGCGTACATCGGGGCGGGTATTGCAATGGGCTTCGGCGCCATCGGTCCCGGCGTCGGCGAAGGGATTACCGCATCTAAAGCATGCGAGGCGATCGGTAAAAATCCCAAAGAAGCGGGTTTGCTGACCCGAACGATGCTGGTCGGGCAGGCGGTCGCCGAGTCCACCGGTATTTATTCACTGGTCATTGCGCTGCTGCTTTTATTCGTAGTTTAATCGATAAAGGCCTCTTTCAAAACGGATGACGATTTATGGAAATCATTAGCAACATAGCGCTTATCACCATTAATGCAACCTTGTTTCACCAGTTGATCGCCTTTTTGATCTTTCTGTTTATCATTAACCGGATCATGTTTCGTCCGCTTAAAAGTGTCATGGCAGAACGAAACACGGTGATCGAGAAGATAAAACTGGACACCACGAGTGCGGGTAACACCCTCGAGCGCCTCAACGACGAACTGAAGGAGCGGGAATCACAGGTTCGCAGCGAAGCCCTTCAGGTTCAGCACGAACTGGAAGAAAAAGGAAACCAGCAGTCTGCCGAAATCATGCAATCGACATTGCGTGAGATCGAATTGCTCAGGGAAAAAAACGAGGCCAGTGTCAAAGCTCAAATCATGGAAGCCAGAAAGCATCTTCAGAAAGAGTCTGAAACGCTGGCGCAGAATATCATGGAAAAGTTGTTGGGTCGGAGGCTGGCTTCATGAAACCCATTTTAAAACTGTTAATGATATGTGCCGTGTTATCGGCCGGTATCTTGAGCCTTCATCTTTTGGGTTCGGACGCATATGCGGCGGAAGGAACCAGCAACTGGCGCCCCATCTATGACGTGATTATGCGCTGGATCAATTTCGGGATTATCGTTTTTGTGGTTTACAAATATGCCAGAAAGCCGATTATGAACTTTCTGCGGGGCCAAAAAGATAAAGTCGCCGGAGAAATCAAAGAGCTCGAGACCCGAAGAGATGAAATGGTCGCGAAAATCGACCAAACCCAAAAAGACATCCAAGAAAGCGATGTGCGGTTTGCAAAGCTGAAAGAACGGATCATCCAGCAGGGAGAACGGAAAAAGGCAGAAATCATTGAATCCGCCCAAAGCCACGGCAAGGCCATGATAGCGGACGCAAAACGCAGAATCGATACCCATTTTCTTCAGGCCAAAAGCACATTCAAGTCGGAACTGATCGACAAGGCCATTGAAATGGCCTTGGAAAAACTCCCAGGACAAATTACACCTGAAGACAACGAACAGTTCACCCGTGACTTTCTTGACGGCACGTCCACAAAATAGAAAATTTCCCCTCCAGCAGATCGTTTCTAAGCTCCCCCTTGAAGTTGCATTTCCTGCTTGCCGACATTTCAAAAATGACTATTTTATACGGTATATAAACCCCACGGTTCCGGATTCCCGGTTCAACATTCAAGGCTGTGAAGAATGAGGTTCAGTATTTGTAAAAACCGTGTGCTGAGAGATACATGCCGACCAAGCGGGAGTATGCCATGTCGATGTATTTTTACGATGAAACAGATGATTGGCCCGAATATGACGTCATCAGGCAGGACATCCACCGTCTCGAAAACGAGTACCTTGAATCCTGTAAATTATTGCAAGCAGCCGAATCTGCCTATGGATCCGACCCCGCCGACAATAATTTAAAAGCCAAAGTCGATGAACTGAAACGTCAGATAAAGGAAATAGAAAGACGACTCACCGGATCCATGAACCTGTATCGATAAAATGGGCCCTTTGGCTCAGCAGGCGTATCGGCGAAACCTGTCTTTGCTTCTGGTTTTCAGGGCACCCAAAATATAAAGCGGAAACGCAGTGCCGACAGTTGGACCGCATGGACTTTCACCGGATTGTAGAAAAAAAATGACCGCGGACGACTTGGAAACAATTATTGATGAACTATTGAAGCGTCTTTCCTTCTTGGAATTCGGCCCTCCGATTGCGCATGTGTACAATCCGCTGATTTATGCAAGAAAGCCATACTCGAGATACTGCGAACGCTACGGAGAAGGCCCCAAAGAGGCCATCTTTCTAGGGATGAATCCGGGTCCCTGGGGGATGGCACAGACCGGCGTACCTTTTGGTGATGTCGGTCTGGTTAAAGGATGGCTGGGCATTGAGGATGAAGTGGACCCACCCCCCGTGGAGCACCCTAAGAGACCCGTCCGGGGATTCCAATGCCCGCGCGGTGAAGTCAGCGGACAGCGGCTGTGGGGCTGGGCCAGAGAACGCTTTGGTTCCCCAAGCAGGTTTTTCCGGCGATTCTGGGTCGGCAACTATTGCCCCCTCGTCTTTATGGAGGAAAGCGGCCGCAACCGTACTCCGGACAAATTGAAAAAAAACGAAAGAACAGCCCTGTTCGAAGCCTGCGACGATGCCCTACGAAAGACCGTCCAACTGCTCCACCCCCGTTATGTAATCGGCATCGGAAATTTCGCCTTTCAGCGAGCCGCATCGGCATTGGCCGATGCAGATGTCGGCATTGGATGCATTACCCATCCGAGTCCGGCCAACCCAAAGGCCAACAAGGGATGGGCAGACATAATAGAAAGGGAGCTGGAAGAATTGGATCTGCTGCCTTAGCCAACTGCCATCTGTAAAGCGGGCGGCTTGAATTTGTCCGCCCGCTTTATGGCGGACATCAGTCTTCGCTAAAGCCACGTTCCACAAGAAGGCAAAAGCACATCACTGCTTTCAACGCTGACCTTGCATCCATGTGCGAAGCACCCGGTTTGATTTTCAAGAAATCGAGCAAGTAGCATCGGCGTAACCGATGATGCGCGAAGGATCATTATTTTTCATGACCGGCAACGCATTTCGCATCAGTGCCTGTTGAACACAATTTGATCCCCGTCAACATCGGCTGAAACGGTTGTGCCTTCCGAAATATTTCCCTGCAGGATCTCCATGGACAGCGGATTTTCAATGTATCTTTGAATGGCCCGTTTGAGGGGCCGCGCGCCGTACACCCGGTCGAACCCCTTTTCAGCCAGAAATGAACGGGCGTTGTCGGAAAGCTGAAGCGCCATATTCATCTCGGCCAGCCTCGATTCCAGCCGCTTCATCTGAATATCCACGATATATTCGATCTGCGCCTCGGTCAAATTATGAAAAATGATGATTTCGTCGATCCGGTTTAAAAATTCGGGTTTGAAGCTGGCCCGAAGGGCTTCGGTCACCTTACCTTCCATTTCTTCCCGGCTGGATCCGTCGAGTTCCTGAATCCAGCGGCTGCCGACATTGGATGTCATGATAATGATGGTATTTTTGAAATCGACCGTCCTTCCGTGGCCGTCGGTCATGCGCCCGTCATCCAATATCTGAAGCAACACATTAAACACCTCGGGATGTGCTTTTTCGATTTCGTCGAACAGTACAACCGCGTATGGTCGTCTCCGGACCGCCTCCGTCAGATATCCCCCTTCCTCGTATCCTACGTATCCGGGAGGCGCGCCGATGAGCCTTGCCACTGCATGTTTTTCCATGTATTCCGACATATCGATGCGGATAATGGCCTGGTCGCTGTCGAAGATAAATCCCGCCAGGGCTTTTGCCAGCTCTGTCTTGCCGACACCGGTGGGGCCCATAAATATAAATGAACCGATGGGCCGGTTGGGGTCCTGCAAACCGGAACGGGCCCTGCGAACGGCATTGGAAACCGCTGAGATGGCCTCTTCCTGTCCGATCACTCTTTCCGACAGGCGATCTTCCATATAAACCAGTTTTTCTCTTTCGCCTTCGAGCATCCTGCTGACAGGAATTCCCGTCCATCTGGATAACACTTCCGCAATGTCTTCGGCATCGACCTCCTCTTTGAGCATTTTACGATTTTTTTGCAGCCCGGCCAATTTTTCATTGGCATCTTTTAACCGGTTTTTGAGCTCCGCGGATTTTCCATACCGGATTTCCGCGACTTTGGCCAGGTCCCCTTCCCTTTCGGCCTGCTGCTCTTCAATACTGAGCTGTTCCTGCTGCTCCTTGATGGTTCTGATGGTCTGGATGAGATCCTTTTCCTTCTGCCAATGGGCTTTCATTTCAAGGATTTCATCGGTCATGTTGCCGATTTCCATCTCCAGTTTTGCCAGGCGATCCTTTGAGGCGGTATCCGATTCTTTCTTCAGCGCTTCTTTTTCGATTTCAGCCTGGGTGATCTTGCGCTGGATTTCATCGATCTCCACCGGCATGCTGTCGATTTCGATCCTGAGCTTTGACGCGCACTCATCGATCAAATCGATGGCCTTATCCGGCAAAAAACGGTCGGAAATGTACCGGTGGGAAAGGGTTGCCGCAGCCACGATGGCTGAATCCTTGATCCGCACGCCGTGATGAACCTCATATTTTTCCTTGAGCCCCCGCAGAATCGAAATGGTGTCTTCCACAGTAGGCTCGAGCACCATCACCGGCTGAAAACGCCTTTCAAGGGCGGCATCCTTTTCAATGTATTTTCGATATTCATTGATGGTGGTGGCGCCCACGCATCGCAGCGTGCCCCTTGCAAGGGCCGGTTTGAGCATGTTGGATGCGTCCATGGCGCCTTCACTGGCGCCTGCGCCCACCAGGGTGTGCAGTTCATCGATAAACAGTATGACCTCCCCTTCCGCCTTTTCGACCTCTTTAAGAACCGCTTTCAGACGATCTTCAAATTCTCCCCGGTATTTTGCGCCGGCTATGAGCGCCCCCATGTCCAGGGCAACGAGCCGCCGGTTCTTAAGGGTCTCGGATACGTCACCGGCCACAATGCGCTGGGCCAAACCCTCGACAATGGCGGTCTTTCCCACGCCCGGTTCACCGATCAACACCGGGTTGTTTTTGGTCCGGCGGGACAGCACCTGAACGATTCGTCGAATCTCATCATCCCGACCGATCACCGGATCCAGCTTTCCCAAACGGGCCAGGTCGGTGAGATTTCGGCTGAATTTGTCCAGGGCCTGGTATTTTTCTTCAGGATTCGGATCCGTAATGCGCTGGGAACCGCGAATATCCATA
>JAJDND010000143.1 GCA_022340885.1 Desulfobacterales bacterium
AAACCGTCTTGTCGTTTCAATATTTTTGTGGATATCGCTGTGTTGTCGGTATATGTCTTTTCCGGTCTCATGATATCATCCTACAGGCCTAAGTTACGGCATTTAATATAAGAGGTTAAAATTCTGCGACTCACATGGTCACCGGGCGCGGCATAAATCTGCGTCCCTTGCTGGTTCAGATATTTTCTATTATTTTGGGTGCCGTATAACAACGGATCGTTCGTCCGGGCCACAATGGTAACCTCCACCGCCCGGATTTTGCTCAGATCTGCAGCAGGGACATCGATACCTCCCGGGTTCAGCACATTAGGCGGAGAAGCCCCGTCAAGATATACAAAATCGAGGGCATCGATATTTTGAGCCACCACCTTATTCCCGCCCCCGGTATCTCTCATCAGATTTTTGTGTGCATCCAAACTATAAGTGATGTCTTCATTGGGATCGTCCGTAGCCCCGTCTGGATTGCTTCCAGGAGTGTTACCAAAGACGTCTTCGGTAAAGTTGATTTTCGTCGCGTTTGCTGTAATGATTCTTGCATTTGCAATACCTATGGGGTCGCATCCGGCCATGCGAATTTCTCTTTGCATATAATACATGGCGGCCCTTATATTTTGATGCATATCCGCGGTTTCTTGCTGGACCCGATACGACTTATGTTGAGACTGAAATGTCGAATAGATGGCGCCCAAGGCCAGAAGAGATACAACCAAGGCAATCATGAGTTCCATAAGGGTAAATCCTTGATTCGACATCCTGCTTGGCGTGCGGTTTGGTTTCAGATTTATTCCCATGCATTCCCTCCATTCCATTTTTGCAATTTCACGGCGCCGGATGTCAGGGGCCCGACGCGGTAATACGCGGTCTTTCCCGAATTGGTCAGGTATGCATAACCCGAATTGCTGGTTCCCCTGGAATTAAACGTGATCACCGGCACGGCAAAGGTCTGGTCATTCGGGCCCTGAAATCTGATGCCGCTTCCGTACTCCGAAAGCCTTATATTTTTGTTTAAAAGATCAATCGCGTATCGATCCGGGTTTTTGAAATATTGAACCCTGCATTTTGTGTTGGCTCTGACAGCCGACATTTTTGCAAGCTGCAGGTTCGAATAAAGATCCCTGGCCGCACTTTTCAATCGGTATTTCGGCAACCAGCTCAAAAAATTGGGTACACCTGCGGCCGTCATGATTGCCAACAGGACCATCACCAGAACCAACTGTATCAGCGTAAAACCTGATCTATTCCGCATGTCTCGATTCCTGTCATTTGAGGTTTATTCAATTTTCATGCCAAGACGTCATTTCCAAATAAAATGTCAAGGCATACCACTACCAAGACACCATGTGCCTGTTATAGCTATTTGTATTTATTATTTTTTATTGATATGTACAGCAGTTTTAAATCGTCGGCGAAATTGTCGGAACTGATATATTCGGTCGTTATACAACGGTGGGATTGGCAAAAATAGCCATTAAAACTTTTAATATCGGCATTAAATAATTTAAGACTTTCACCCCTTTTGACTACGATCCGAAGAACATCAAGCCCGGGGGAATACCATATGGAATGGTGGAATAATGGAAGGATGGAATGGTGGGTTTAAGGAATTCTGTTTCATTTTATATAGATGTATTCATTTTTATATCCAATAATCCAACATTCCAGCATTCCAGCATTCCAACAAAAAATTCGCTCCTAAATCTTATAAGATATCTATTACAATAAGTTAGATAAATTTCAACTCTTCTATCTGTCTCGAATAAACGCCACGGCATTCTGAAACAGCCGAATTCCCGGTGTGGGAACGGATTCGATGTTTTCCCTGCTGCGCTTTTGTTTTTCCTTGATTCGCGGCCAATCCGGATGATTGGTCGGATGGTTGAACGCCTCGGGATGGGGCATGAGCCCGAAGATGCGTCCGCTGGGATCGCAGATCCCGGCAATATCATCTACAGAGCCGTTGGGATTGAACGGAAATTGACGTTCTGCCGGGGTTCCGCCGGGCAGAGCGTATTGAAGGACCACCTGTTTTTCATCCATCAAGCGATGCAGAACCGCTTCTTCGGCATAAAATTTACCCTCGCCGTGTCTGACGGGAAGTTCCAGTGTATCCATTCCGGCGGTGAAAATACATGGCGTCGTTGAAACGACTTTTAATGTAACCCACTGGTCTCGGAAGTTCCCACAGTCGTTAAATGTCAGGGCCACCGATCGTTGGGTGTAATTTCGGTCGAATCCCGGCAGCAGTCCCAGGTTGACCAACGTCTGAAAACCGTTGCAGATGCCGAGAACCAGGTTCCCGGCATCGATGAAGTCCAGTATTTTGTCCCCCAAATTGGTTTTCATGCGAACCGCCTGGACCACACCGGCGCCGTGATCGTCCCCCCAACTGAATCCTCCCCCGAACACAAGAATTTGAAAATCCTTTACGTTCACGGTGCCGTCAATCAGGGAATTGATGTGAATGCGATGGGCTTCGGCGCCGGAAAGCGTCAGCGCATATGCGGTCTCATGATCGCAATTCAAGCCGTATCCGGTCAGAACCAGGGCTTTAACCGGCTTCATATCAAGCCTCCAAAAGGTTTTTTCCAGGCGATCTTAAGAACCTCTACGGAAACATCCATCAGGTTGGTGCCGTCAATCCCTTTAATGATAAAACGGCTGTCTTCGGCCACGGTTCCGATGCAGGCAAAAGAAAGGCCGCTGAAATTGTCTTCGAATGCGTTTTGGTGTTGGGGATCGATGGTGACGATAAACCGGCCGGCCGATTCCGAAAACAGGATCACATCATCGCGGTGGACCTGATCAGCGGGCACCGACCCGAGATCGATGGTCATGCCGAGATTTCCTCCCATGGCCACCATGGCCAGGTGCACCCCCAAGCCACCGCGATAAATGCCGTGGGCCGATGCCACGATTTCCCGGTCTATGGCCGTTCCCAGTGCACGGTATAACGGAATGAACGCTTCCGGAACCACCTCCGGTACATTCAGGCCCACATACCCCAAATGGGAATAGTATTCGGATGCCCCGAGCTCATTTCGGGTGGCGCCGAGAATATAAACCAGATCTTTGCCCACCTTGCTGTCCATGGTGGTGCATTTATGGATATCCTTGACAATGGATGTCGCTGAAAATTGAAGGGTCTCGAGAGCCGAAACTTTGTGGGTTTCCTGGTAGCGTCCTTGAAGATGCCCGTCTACATACATACTGTCCTTGCCCGAAAGCAGGGGGATCTCATACCCCAGGCAGATATCGCGCAAGGCCAGGCACGATCTCACCAGTTTGGCGGCCTTGAGTTTGCCGTCCGGATTATGTTGCGGATGGAACTGAATGCTGGGCCAGCAAAAATTATCCACCCCGCCGATTTGGTCAAGATCCGCGCCGACGGCCACCAGCCGGCGAACCGCTTCATCGATGGTGCAAGCGGTCATATGATAGGTGTCTATGGCCGAATAGGCCGGCAGCAGGGCCTGGGTAAAGGCAAGACCCCGGGAGGAGCCGAGTACCGGCCGTATCACCGCCGCATCGCCGGGAACATCTCGCTGGGCCCCCACCAGGGGTTTGACGACGCTGGTGCCCTGGACTTCATGATCATACTGCCGGGATATCCATTCCTTGGCGCAGATATTGGGACGCGACAACATATCCAGCAATAACGTCCGGCAGTTGCCGGGCGCTTTCAAAACCGGTTCGTGCAGGCCGCGGCGTTCTGGCGGCAGCCATTGGGCGTCGAATTCCCACTGGGGAAAACCCGAGGTCGTCAAATCCATATCGATGAAAGCGCACGGCGCATTGTCGTAAGTGATATGAAGTTTTCCCGAATCCGTGTATTGCCCGATAACCGTGCTTTCCACAGCATGCAGTTTTGACAGCGCTAAAAATCGGTCGAGGTCTTCAGGCCGGATTGCAACGGTCATCCGCTCCTGGGATTCTGAAATCCAGATCTCCCATTGATCGAGCCCGGCATATTTCAAGGGCACTTTTTCAAGCTGAATATCGCATCCATTGCTGAACCGCGCGGACTCCCCCACCGACGAAGAAAGTCCACCGCCGCCGTTGTCCGTAACAAACCGGATCAGTCCTTCATCCCGCGCCTCCAACAGAAAATCATGCATCTTCTTCTGGGTATAAGGATCGCCGATTTGAACATGGCCTGCGGGCGTGTGTTCGGAAAAGGTCTCCGAGGATGCCGTGACCCCGTGGATGCCGTCTTTTCCGACCCTTCCGCCGCACATCATCACCAGATCTCCCGGAGATGTTTTCTTCTGTTCCGCAGGCTCTTCCATAATTTTGGCCGGCATCAACCCCACGGCCGTGACGAAAACCAGGCATTTCCCCAGATAACAGGGGTCGAATAAAACCTGTCCGAACGTTGTGGGAATGCCGCTTTTGTTGCCACCGTCACGGACACCCTCGATGACGCCGTCTAAAAGTCGTCTGGGGTGAAGATGAGGACGAAGGTCCCCCCGGTAATCCCTGGGTCCCACACAAAATCCATAACCGCCCATCACCAGCCTGGATCCCTTGCCGGTCCCCAAAGGGTCGCGGTAGACGCCCACGATACCGGTAATGGCGCCGCCGTAGGCTTCCATGTTGGATGGGGAATTGTGGGTTTCTCCGGTAATGACATAATAGTGTTCATCGTCAAATCGTGCGACACCGGCATTGTCCCACAACACCGATATCACCCAGGGCTTTTTATTCTTGAGCGCCAGGGTGGGCGCCTCGATGCAGGTTCTGAAGAGATTGTCCACAACATTCGTTTCGCCGGTTTCGAGATCCCGGTATCGAAACAACCCCCGGAACGTATTATGGTTGCAGTGGTCGCTTCTGGCCTGGGAGATGTACTCCAGCTCGACATCGGTTGGATCCGACAATCCGATCAAGGTCCGTTCGGCAAGAACCTTTTTGTCCACGAAATAGGACCTGATGAAGGGAATGTCTGCCGGATTCAATGCAAGACCCCGTTCATCGCTGATCCCTTTAAGGGCCGAATCGCTGTGAACGGGAATGGTGGTCACTTTGGGTGTGTGGTTGAGGATTACCTTTGGAATGATGACCCCGGTCCCTGATGCCGGGTCCCACTCATCCATGGAAAAGATTTTCCATTGCTGGATAATGTCATTGGCCAGCAGTTCGCCGGCGATGGTATTGACATCCTTAATGAGCAGCCCTCCCCCTTTGAGGCAATATCGCTTGGACGTATAAATCGATTGATCCGGGGCGAACTTCAGACCCAGTATATCTTCAACCGCCTCAACGGCGGTGCTTCCGGGATTATCTCTGACACCCGGCCGGAAGCCGACCCATATGGTCCAATCAAAATCGATGCCAAGGGGATCATAAGAAGAAAGCTGCGTGACCGGATTGGTAAAAATTTCCGTGCGGATGGCTTCGAGCTGGTTTGCCGAAAGATCCGCATCGATAGTAACCACCTGAATGCTGCGAATGCTGTGAATTTCAAACCCGAAATAATCTTTGGCCTTCCGGCGAATCCCTTCTCCTTCGGCATCAAACAACTCGGGTCTCAGTGCAATTTCAAGTCGATGCGTCATCAGCTCAACAATATCCGTGCAATATCATTATAAAAAACATAGATCATCAACAGAATCAATACAAATATCCCGGCCTGCTGCGCCACCTCGCGCACCTTGAGGCTTACGGGATGTCCGATGGCGGCCTCGATAAAAAAGAAAAGAAGATGTCCGCCATCCAGAACCGGTATGGGAAGAAAATTCAATATGGCGAGATTGATGCTGATCAGGGCAATGAAAAAGATTAAATTCACCATTCCTTCTTTGGCTTGCTGCCCCGCCATTTGCGCAATCATTATCGGTCCGCCCAATGTCTTCGGGGAAACAGCACCTTCCACGAGCTTTACAACGCCTTTGATGGTCATGGCGGTGATCTGGTAAGTCTGTTTGACGCTCTCGGAACAGGCCTGGAAAAAATTCAGATCTTTTTTAAATACCTCACCCGAGGCGGTAACGCCGATAACATAACGCTCCCTGTCCTCGTTAAATATATTTTTAAACGACTTTTCCTGGGGTGTAACGTTCTTTGTAAGGAGGGCGCCGTTACGGCGTATGGTCATCTCGAGTGTTTTGCCCTTGCTGGCCATAATGGCATTGGCCATATCTTCCCAGCTGGAAATGTTTTTTCCGTCTATGGATAGGACATGATCCCCTTTTTGCAACCCTGCCGTATAGGCGGGAGTGTTTCGATCGACACTCCCGACAATGGGTTTAAGTATCAAAAGCCCCAAGAATTGAAAAATGCCGAAGAATATGATGAGGGCCAACAGAATATTAAAAAAAGGACCGGCCGCAACAATCAAAATTCGTTTAAAAACATGTTTGTGTGTAAACGAGAGCGGAATCTCCGAAGGATCCAATTCACTGTCCGGTGCTTCGCCGATCATTTTGACATATCCACCTAAAGGTATGGCGGAAATCCGGTATTCGGTGATCCCGATGGTTTTGCCGATGATTTTGGGCCCGAAACCCAGAGAAAACCGCTCAACCCCGACACCCAGCAATCTGGCGACAAGAAAATGCCCCAACTCATGAAAAAATATCAGTACGCCTAAAACAACGACCAATGCAAAAATGCTTACGCTCATATTGTCCTTTAGATATATTTAGTTACGGCTTTTTCGCAATCACATTAACACAAACAAACATTGACAGTAAAGCTCAATGAAAAAACACTTACAAAAATGAACGTTGAACATTGAACGTCGAACGTCCAACATCGAATGAAAAAAATAAAATACTATTTCCTTTTCTTTTCAGCCGTTTTAATGCTCGTAACGTTCAAATCTTTTATAAGATCCGCGGCTTCTTTTCTGGCCCAATGGTCGGCCTCAAGAATATCGCCCAGGGTCGGCGCATGGGCTACCGTATGGTTTTTCATTGTTTTTTTAATAATTTCAGGTATATTCGTAAAAGATATCTTGTTTTCCAAAAACGCCGCCACAGCGATTTCGTTGGCCGCATTCAGTACCGCCGGAAGCGTTTTTCCAATTTCGCAGGCATGGTAAGCCAAAGCAAGACAAGGAAATTTTTCCACATCAGGTTTCTCAAAGGTTAATTTGCCGATGCGGGTAAAATCCGGTTCCGGCTGTTTTAAGGCCAGTCTCTCCGGATAGGACATGGCATAAGCAATGGCGCCTTTCATGTCGGGAATCCCCAGTTGCGCCATGACCGTCCCGTCCTTAAAGGAGACCATAGAGTGAACCACACTTTGCGGATGGATGACCACTTCAATCATTTCTTTGGAAACACCAAAAAGGCACTTGGCTTCTATGACCTCAAGACCTTTATTCATCAATGTCGCCGAATCGACGCTGATTTTTCTTCCCATTTTCCAGTTCGGATGGTTCAGGGCGTCTTCGGGTTTGATTTTATCGAATTTCCCATCCGGTAAATTTAAAAACGGACCGCCTGAAGCGGTAAGAAAGATTTTATTCAGATCTTCTTTGCGATTGCCCCCGATGCATTGAAAAATTGCGCTGTGCTCGCTATCGATGGGTAAAATGGTGACCTGATTTTTTTTTGCCTGTTCGATAACGCTGTCCCCGGCCATGACAAGGGCTTCCTTGTTTGCCAGGGCGATATTTTTTTTGGCGGCGACCGCCGAAAGCGTCGGCATCAGGCCGGCCGCCCCCACCATGGCCACGACAACCAGGTCGGCTGATGCATGGGAGGCTGCCGCATTGTAACCTTCTTCTCCATATAAGATGTCGATGCCGGCGCTTCCCGGCAGGGCGGTTTTCAGCAAAGCCGCGGCAGCCTTATCAAAAACCACCGCAATTTCGGGATGAAATTTTTCAATCTGATCGGCCAGAACAGGAATATTGTCTTTGGCTGAAAGGGCTTTTACGGAGAATCGCTCAGGAAACATGCTGACGATTTCAAGGACATTGCGACCGATGGATCCTGTCGAGCCCAAGATGGAAAGATTTTTCATGACCACCGTTTTATGGATATAAAATTATGTTTAAACCGACTACCCGCTGAATAAATATGCTTTAAAAATATACGCTACAGGCGCGGCAAAGAGCAGCGCATCGATCCGGTCGAGGACACCGCCGTGACCCGGAAGCAATTTCCCGGAATCTTTTATTTGGGCAACCCGCTTTAATAGAGACTCAAAAAGATCTCCCATCTGGCCGGCGATGCTGATGGAAAGAAAACACAAAAGGCTCAAACCCCACGGCATCCCGGGCAACAGAAAGGATTTGTACAAAGCGCCCGCACCTAACCCCGCGAGAAGTCCTCCCAAAGCACCTTCTACGGTTTTATTGGGACTTACGTTCGGACAAAGCTTGTGCCGCCCAAAATAGGACCCCACATAATATGCACCGGTGTCTCCGATAAATACCACGATAAACAGTAAAAACATCCAGATTATACCATCGCGGCCGTTTCGGATAAACAGGAGATATGAAAGAAAAAGCGGCACATAAATCACGCCGGCGACCTGCTTGAAAACCACTTCGCGGACAGACGAATCCGATTTGAATTTGAAAACAGCGACCATCCCGGAAAACACGACGTTGAGAGCAAGAACGTCTAAGAGCGCACCCATGGAATGGAAATAGGCCGACCAGACAACAGCCGTGGCCGTGACAAGCGATAGCAAAAGAAAACTCACCGCCGGCATGCCGCGATGGTTATTGAGCACGATACTGAAATATTCCCACAACGCCACCATGCATACGACATTGATCACAACCGCAAGCCACAATGCCCCTCCGAAGCCGATGAGCAAAATCAGAAGGGGAACGAGAACTATAGCGGTAATCCATCGTTTCAAATGCATGATAGATAAAATCCTGACCCCGAGAGCTATGCTTTGGTTACTCCTCGAGGAAATTTGCTCTGTGGCTAGCGATTGATTGAAATTCAAAATAGCAAAACCCAAATATCAAACAAATCCCAATGACCAAAATTCCAAAATCTAAACAAGAGCTTTTTCTTAAAGGTTTTGATCATTGAATATTAGAATTTGAGATTTGTTTGCGATTTGGTGCTTGAAATTTGTATTGTTTAATACAAAACCTTACGGCAGAGCCAAAGAACTCTAATCTGCCCCAAAGGACCAAGTTTCTCAAAACTAAATAAAGTCAGGTATCTACTTTCCCGAACCTTCTTTCACGTTCTTGATAATTTTTAAGAATTCGCAATAACTCTTCTTTGCTGAAATCCGGCCAAAGGGTATCGGTCACACATATTTCCGTATAGGCGATTTGCCACAAAAGAAAGTTGCTGATGCGCATCTCCCCGCTGGTCCTGATCAAAAGATCCGGGTCAGGCATGGTTCCGGTATACAAATGCTTTGAAATGAGATCAGGGGTTATCGAATCGGCATCAAGACCACCGGATTTGATATCCCGGGCGATCTCCTGGATCGCTTTTACAATTTCGGCCCGGCCACCGTAGCTCAATGCCAGGTTAAGGATCATCCCGTCATTTTTTTCCGTCAGCTTCATCGAGCGATGCAACTCCCGCCGTACATCTTCCGGCAAGCGCTCGACCTGCCCGATGGCATTTAGCCGGATATTGTTATCCAGCATCTCTTTTCGTTCGGATATGAGGAATTTTTTAAGGAGGGCCATCAGAGCGGCAATTTCGCTTTGGGGTCGCCGCCAGTTTTCAGTGGAAAATGCATATAAGGTCAAAACGCGAATACCGATTTCACGGCACGTGCGAACCACGGTCCGTACCGTCTCGGAACCCTTCTCATGACCTTTAATCCGATTTAAAAGGCGCTTTTTTGCCCACCTGCCGTTACCATCCATAATCACGGCGACATGAACCGGCAGGTTTTGAGGATCAATGTTTGTGTCGGTTGGGGAAGATGGATTAGAATTCAAGGATTTCTTTCTCTTTTTCTTTACAGACATCATCAACGATCTTGATATACTCGTCTGTTATCTCCTGGATCCCATCCTGGCCCTTGAAAGCATCATCTTCAGAAATCTCGCCATCCTTTTTCAAACTCTTGAGTAAATCATTTGCATCCCGCCGGACGTTTCGTATGGAGACCTTGTGTTCTTCGCTCTTCTTGTATACCGTCTTGACGAGCTGTTTTCTTCTCTCTTCCGTAAGCGGCGGAATGGAGATTCGTACGACTTTCCCGTCATTTGAAGGCGTCAGGCCGAGATCGGATTTCAATATTGCCTTTTCAACATCTTTGATGACGGACACGTCCCAGGGTTGTATGGCGATCAAGCGGCTTTCGGGAATGGAAAGAGATGCCATCTGGTTTAAAGGGGTCAATGCGCCGTAGTAATCCACCCGGATGTCATCCAGAATCGAAAGAGAGGCACGACCGGTTCTTATTTTTTTAAATTCATTTTTAAGTGCGTCTATCGATTTTTTCATGCTGTCTCTGGTTTCCTGATATATCGATTCAATCATCTCCTTATCCCCGATTTAGTTCGTACTGTTCACCATTTGAATGTAGGAATTGTTCATGGATACAATGTTTTGCACACCCGCTTCTCAATTGGTTATCTTCGTTCCAACGGTTTCTCCGCATGCCACTCTTCTAATATTCCCCTCCTTTGTCAGGCTAAAAACAACGAGGGGAAGATGGTTGTCCATTGCCAGAGAAATTGCCGTCATATCCATCACGTGAAGCTGTCTTCCAATGACCTCCATATAACTGATTTCTTTTATAAATTTAGCATCCTTCTTTACAAGAGGATCGGAATCGTAAAGACCGTCGACCTTGGTAGCCTTCATCAGTATTTCAGCATGTATCTCCTGAGCTCTAAGCACCGCCGCCGTATCGGTCGTAAAATAAGGATTGCCGGTACCGGCCGCAAAGATCACTACCCGTCCTTTTTCCAGGTGTCGAATAGCCCTTCGGACGATAAACGGCTCGGCCACTTCATGCATGGAAATAGCGGTTTGGACACGGGTGATGACACCTTTTTTTTCCAGGGCTTCTTGTAGGGCAAGGCTGTTGATCACCGTAGCCAGCATACCCATTCTATCGGCGGATACCCGATCCATACCATATGAGGAAGCGGCAATTCCCCTAAAAATATTGCCGCCGCCCACAACGACGGCGATCTGGACGCCCAGTTCAAATACCGAACGGATCTCTTCAGCCACATATTGTATCATGTCCGGGCTGATTCCAAAGCTCTGATCGCCCATGAGAGCTTCCCCGCTGAGCTTTAATAAAATTCTTTTATATCGGGGCGTTGACAAAATATTTTACTCCCCGATCCTGAATCTTGCAAAACGCTTGATAGAAATATTTTCGCCGATTTTCGCAATCATTTCATTTAAAAGGTCTTCAATGGTCATATCGGGGTTACGGACATAGGCCTGGTTCATCAGACAGTTTTCTTTGAAATATTTTTGTATTTTACCGTCCACGATCTTGTCCGCTATTTTTTCGGGTTTTCCCATTTCAAGGACTTGTGCGCGGTAAATTTCTTTTTCCTTGCTGACGATTTCTTCGGAAACTTCTTCCGGTCGAATGGCTACAGGATTCATCGCTGCAATATGCATGGCAAGGTTTTTGGCAAACGCATTAAAATCGTCGTTCTTGGCAACAAAATCCGTTTCACAGTTTACTTCCACCAATACCCCGAGTTTTCCGTCCATATGAATATATGACTGTATTACGCCTTCCGTCATGGCACGGCCGGCTCTTTTGGCGGCTGTTGCCAAACCTTTTTTTCTTAAAAAATCAACCGCCGAATCCATATCGCCGTTACACTCGGTCAAGGCTTCTTTACAATCCATAATGCCGGCTCCGGTTTTTTCGCGAAGCTGCATCACCGTTTTAGCACTTATCGTTGACATCTTTATTCTCCAGATTTTTCTGCTTCCGCATCTTCCTGAAAACCATTATTTTCAGTATCTTCATTGTCTTCGGCATCTTGTTGAACCGAAGCGGTTGTCTTTTTGATGACTTCGACCACAGGGCCGTCCGTACCGTCCGATATCACCCTCCGCTCGCCGGGTTTTAAATCGGCGCTGGCGGCTGCAACAACGGTTACGTCTTCTTCGACGGCTTTATCGGCTTCGGCCTGCTGTTTTTCCTCCAGACGCGCTTTGCCTTCGATACAGGCATCGGCAATTCTGGAGGTGATCAATCGAATGGCGCGGATGGCATCATCATTTCCCGGAATAATATAATCGATTTCATCCGGATTGCAGTTTGTGTCCACAATGGCGGCAATCGGTATTCCCAGCCGTTTTCCCTCGCGCACGGCAATGGCCTCATTTTTAGGATCAACAACAAAAATTGCACCCGGCAATCCGTTCATGGTTCGTATTCCGCCAAGATTGCTATCGAGTTTCACACGTTCTTTTTTGAGTTTCAACCGCTCTTTTTTGGGAAAAAGATTGATGGATTCATCGTTCACAATCGTATTGAGATAGTTGAGACGATCGATACTTTTTCTGATGGTCTGAAAATTCGTCAGCATCCCGCCGAGCCACCGATTGTGAACGTAAAACATTTCGCACCGGTTCGCTTCTTCATAGATCGATTCCCTCGCCTGTTTCTTGGTTCCAACAAAAAGAATCGATTTGCCGCCAGCTACGGTATCGACAATAAAATCATAGACTTTTTTGAACATTCGAACGGTTTTCTGAAGATCAATGATATAGATCCCGTTCCTGGCCCCGAAGATATACGGTTTCATCTTGGGGTTCCATCGCCTGGTTTGATGACCAAAATGCACTCCTGCCTCGAGGAGCTCTTTCATTGTAATGTAAGCCATTTTCTCTCCCTTATTCGTTGGTTTTTCTCCACCGCCCCCATCCACCCTGCTTCCGACCGCATCAAAACGCGGCACCGGGAAATAGGTCCAAGGGCGTGCGATTTACTTAAACGAATTTGTATAACAAAATAAAATTTGATGCGCAATACATTTTTCTTATATATTCAGCGGATGCGCGTCCCCGTGGAACGATATTGGCGAAGTGGCTTCGTCATTTCGATAACTTGGCAGTGGGGGAGACCGCGGCTCCCGCACGCTTTTTCATTTCTTCCGCATTTGAACCACGCGATCATATCCGCTGTAATCTTTGATACATGCGATATGTTCATATGCGCCGCATCCATCGGCAATCCGCTCGACATCATTCTTCTGATCATCGCCGATTTCCAGCAAAAGAGCCCCTTTCGATCGAAGATAAAGATGCGCATGACCGATAATATGGTTTAAACACGACAGTCCGTCTTCTCCGCCGTCAAGGGCTGAAGCCGGTTCATATCCGGCAATTTCAGGCTGGAGGCCGCCGATCAGCCGGCTTGGAACATACGGCGGATTCGATAGAATCATGTCAAAGGCGCACTGCTTGGGCACAAATGGCGAAAACCAGTCTGCGCAAATCAATGCGACATTGTTTTCAAGACCGTGACGGACCGCGTTTTTCCTGGCTGTCCGGGCTGCAGCCCACATTCGATCCGTCGCGAAGAATCGATGGCCGGGCCTCATTGAAGCAAGGGCCAAAATTACGGCCCCTGATCCCGTGCCGAGTTCCAATATGCGTTTCGGCATCAAAATAGAATCGGACGATGAACCGACGAGCAAAAGATCCAATGCCGCCTCAACCAGAAATTCGGTCTCGGGTCTTGGAATCAATACATCTTTCGTCACAGCAAAGTCCATAGACCAAAATTCCTTGACCCCTACAATATAGGCAACCGGCTCTCTTTTGATGCGTCTTTTTACGAGTCCCTTGAACCGCTTGAGGTCTTCGTCATATAGCGGCTGATCGTATCTTAAATAAAGATCTATTCTTTGTAATTTCAATGCGTGGGAAAGAAGGATTTCGGCTTCGGCCCTGGGTCTTTCGATGTCATGGGTATTAAAATAAGACGTGGCCCACTTGAGAAGTTTTATTATCGTCCATTTGGCGTCAATGGACGCCTGCCGATTCTGCATTCTGTAATGCCTGGGTTTGATAATAGGTAATAAGTCCTTCTATGATTTCATCGATTTCACCTTGCAAAATACTTTCCAGCTTATACAGGGTGAGTCCGATTCTGTGGTCGGTGACCCGGCCTTGGGGGAAATTATACGTTCTTATCCGTCCGCTTCTGTCTCCGTCTCCGATCTGGCTTTTGCGCTCTTGAGATCTTTTTTCATTTTGCTCCCTGGTCATGCGGTCAAGAAGGCGCGCGCGAAGAACCTTCATCCCTTTGTTTTTATTTTTTAACTGGGATTTTTCATCCTGGCAGGTCACGACGATGCCGGTGGGGAGATGGGTAATGCGTACCGCGGAATCGGTGGTATTGACGCTTTGCCCGCCCGGGCCGGTGGATCGATAGACATCGACCTTGATCTCTCCGGGGTCAATATGAACTTCAACATCTTCCGCTTCAGGTAAAACCGCAACGGTTACCGCCGATGTGTGTATCCGTCCCTGGGCCTCGGTCTCCGGAACACGCTGAACGCGGTGGATACCGCTTTCATATTTTAAGAAACTATAGGCCCCTTTGCCGTGGATCAGAGCGATGATCTCCTTTAAACCGCCGATTCCCGTTGCATGATGATTTAAAACCTCGACTTTCCAATTCTTGAGTTCCGCATACTTTGTATACATCCTGAACAGATCGCTGACAAACAGCCCGGCTTCCTCCCCGCCGGTGCCGGCCCGTATTTCGATGATCACATTTTTTTCGTCATTGGGATCTTTGGGTAAAAGCAGCCTTTTAAGATTCTTTTCGAGATCTTCTTTTTTGAGCGTTAAGGCTTCGACTTCATCCCGTGCCATTTCTTTGATCTCAGGGTCTTTGTCCCTCAACAACTCCATGCTTTCATCGAGCTCTGTTACGGTCTGTTTGTACTTTCTGAAAACCGATACAATTTTACCCAGATCGGCATGTTCCCGGGTATATTTTTGATAGGCTTCCCGATCATTGAGAATCTTGGGATCGCTCAAACGTTTTTCAACCTCTGAAAAACGTTCCTCCACACCTGTCAGTCTATCATACATTACTTAGCCGTATTTTTTTGTTCAAGTTTGATGGTTGTCGGTTGAATTTCCTAATGCCAAGTCCCAAATATCAAACAAATCCCAATAACCAAAATTCAAAAATCTAAACAAGGGCTTGCCTTTAAAGGTTTTGGTCATTGGATAAAAGACCAGGTTTTTCAAAACCAAATAAAAATGCCCATCACTTATCCGTCTGAACAACGGGGCTTGCCGGAATGGGTGAATGGGCAGTCTACTGATCCTGAAATTTTTCGTATTTTTTGCGGAAACGCTCGATTCGACCTGCGGAGTCTATGAGTTTCTGTTTGCCGGTGAAAAAAGGATGACATTTCGAACAGATTTCCACGCGGATATCCGATTTCGTGGAACCGACCTCAAGCACATTTCCACATGCGCATTTTATGGTTGTTACGGCATAGTCCGGATGAATATTCGCTTTCATGTATTGTGTTAATCCTCCTTACTTTAGGTATTCATGGAATCCAAAAACACTTTATTATCTTTTGTTCCGTTCATTTTATCAAGTAAAAATTCCAAACTGTCAACAGGATTTAATGATGACAGCAATTTCCTTAAGATCCATACCCGGTTCAATATTTCCTGGGACAGGAGGAGTTCTTCTTTTCGAGTACCCGACTTCTTGATATCAATGGCGGGGAACACCCGTTTGTCGGCCAGTCTTCGATCGAGTTGAATCTCCATGTTGCCCGTACCCTTGAATTCTTCAAAAATAACCTCATCCATGCGGCTGCCCGTATCCACCAGGGCAGTGGCGATGATGGTAAGGCTTCCGCCTTCTTCGATATTCCGGGCCGCCCCGAAAAACCGTTTCGGCCGCTGAAGCGCATTTGAGTCGACGCCTCCGGAAAGAATCTTTCCGCTGGGTGGAATAACGGAATTATAAGCCCGCGCAAGGCGGGTGATGCTGTCCAGCAGGATGACGACATCTTTTTTGTGCTCAACCAAGCGCTTGGCCTTTTCAATTACCATCTCCGCAACCTGAACATGTCTTTCAGCAGGCTCGTCAAATGTCGAACTGATCACTTCGCCGTCGACGGACCGGATCATATCCGTAACCTCTTCGGGCCGTTCGTCAATAAGGAGGACAAACAAAATAATATCCTTATGATTCCGACTGATGCTGTTGGCGATGGCCTGCAAAAGCATGGTCTTACCGGACCTCGGGGGCGAAACGATCAGACCTCTCTGTCCAAAACCGATGGGTGTTAAAAGATCCATGATTCTCATGGAATAATTATCGGCATCGGCTTCCAGCATCATTTTTCTGTCCGGATAAAGCGGTGTCAGGTTGTCAAAGAGTATCTTTTCCCTGGCCACCTCCGGATCTTCATAGTTGACGGCTTCGACCTTAAGGAGGGCGAAATATCTTTCCGTCTCTTTGGGCTGACGTATCTGACCGGATACCGTATCGCCGGTTCTTAAATTAAAACGGCGAATCTGGGAAGGGGACACATAAATATCATCAGGTCCCGGCAAATAATTATAGTTGGGCGCCCTTAGGAACCCAAATCCATCCGGCAGTATTTCAAGGGTGCCCTCCCCGAATATCAAACCGGTTTTTTCGATCTCGGCCTGTAACAGGGCAAAAATAAGTTCCTGCTTTCTCATTCCGGCGGCCCCGTCAATTTTAAACTCTTTGGCCATTGTGTTCAGTTCGCTGATTTTTTTTTCTTTGAGTTCGACTATATTCATTAAAAAATTATCCCTCCTGTGGTATCAGGACCTTAAAAACATACCCATGCCGGCCCCTGAATGAATGAAACGTTAACAACCCAGCCATTGTATCTACAAACCTTTCGGTATTTATTTGCGCTCATGACGCTTGATTTCGGCTTCGTTCCTAAAAGGTCTTCGTGCAATGGTTCGCGGCTGTAGGCCATTTAATGTATTGGTCGGATGTTCAAATTGTCATCGCGGATTCGAAGCACGCAATTTCAAATGGATCCATGTCGGCGTTAATGGAAGAGTTTAATATTTCAGTGAATTAAAATGAAGGCTTGGCATTCTCTCCAACTGGCGGGATCCAAAAGGTATGTTTTTATCCTGTAGAGCACATTTATATTATGATTTAACGCCTGTCAAGAGCTTTTTTTTGTTGCCATATTACTAAGATTTTCGAATAAAACATCGACTGAATTTATAAGATCCGCCTCGGAACCTTCGTTGCGGACAACATAATCCGCCCCTTCAATCTTTTTGGCGTCCGGCATCTGGAGATTGATAAGCCTTTCAGCAGACGCTCGCGATATGCTGTCCCGTGCCATCAATCGTTGAATCCTCGGCTCCCGACTCGCACTGACCACAACCACCCGATCATATTGGTCTTGCAAATCCAGTTCAAAAAGAAGCGGCACCTCAATCACGACCATTGGGCGATCCTCCTTTTCCAGTTGCACGACATTTTTTAAAATAAGATTCGATATTTCATGGTGGAGAATGCTTTCAAGGTTTTTTCGTGCCGCATTATCCTCCGTGATGATTTGCCGCAACATTTTGCGATTTAAGCGGCCGTCCGGCAACAAAATTTTTTTGCCGAAAATACCGGCGATCTTTTCCAGCGCCGCAGATCCCGGAACAACCGCTTGCTTTGCTGCATCATCGGCGCTGATAACTTCAAGGCCGAGCGCTTTTAACCGGCTGCAAACGGACGTCTTTCCGGAACCGGCCCCTCCTGTAACGGCAATCTTTAGCATGATTTTGAATTGGACCGCAGCCCCGTATTCGTGATACGGTTTTATGAAACAAAATATCGGAAAAATCAAAAAAATATAAACCGAAATCATGCTTCAGTTCATTAAAAATTTCCTCCCCCAACAAAAAGGGACATATATCATCGGCGGATCCATCAGGGATCTTCTGTTGGGCCGGGTCCCCGCCGACTATGACATTGCCTGCGCCGGAGATCCAGAAAAATTTGCAAAAAAAACCCTTGCCCGGTCCGGCGGGCATTTTGTCCGGCTCGGCAAATCCGAGCAAGTAATTTTCAGAGTGATATCCGGCGGCATGATTTTCGATATTGCATCCTTAAACGGCGCATCCGTAGAAGAGGATCTAAAGAAAAGGGATTTTACCGTCAACGCCATCGCATACGACCTTTATTCGGAAAAAATGATCGATTGTCTTGGAGGACTTAAGGATCTTGCCGACGAAAAGGTTCGGATGGTATCCGACAACATTTTTCAAAAAGATCCGGTGCGGCTGATCCGGGCATATAGAATCGGTGCCCGCCTCAATTTCAAAATCGAACTCCGGACAACCGAGGCCATCGCGTTTCATATCAAACTGTTAAAAAACATCGCAGGGGAACGAATTCGAGCAGAGCTTCTTTCAATGCTCGATGCATCGGCATCCTATCCCTATCTAACCCAAATGGCGAACAACGGCCTTTTAGGGGAGATATTTCCCGGCCTTGGCCGTTTAAAAGGTTGTTTTCAAAATAATCGCCATCCGTATGATCTGTTCGAACATACACTAAGTGCTTTCGAACATCTTGAAATCATACTAAATAAACCCGAGGATATTTTGCCGGATATTTCCAGTGACATTTACCGATATATCGAAAAAGCAAAACCCCCGCTGATCAAATGCGCCATCCTTACCCACGAAATTGGAAAACCCCTGATCAAAACGATAGATAGCAACGGCAAATACCGTTTTTACGGTCATGCTTTAAAAAGTGCCCGGATGGCTCAGACCATCGGTCAAAAACTGAGATTTTCCAATCAAGAACAGCGCTTCATCCACTGTATTGTCCGGCACCATATGATACCTATGTATCTTTTTAAAGCGTATGAAAAAAAAACGTCCATAAAAAAGCGTATCATACGATTTTTTAAAAAATGCAGCGACATTACCCCTGCGGTTCTTCTGGCGGCCATGGCGGATACCAAAGCAAAACAAGATAAAATGACGTGCCAAGGTACCAATATGATATCATTTCTCAAAATGCTGCTGTATGATTATTTTACGAATTATCGATTGGTTAATGCCCAGCCCCCTCTAATCACCGGTCATGACCTCATTCATGTCTTCGGATTGGCGCCCTCCCCTTTATTCAAAAAGATACTCGAGCTTGTGGATGAAGCCAAATTGACCCATGCCGTTAAAAACCGGTCCGAAGCGCTGGAACTGGTGAATGATTATCTCGCCGCCATTCATGAATAAAAATCAACCCGCCAACAAGCTCTTTTAAATGAAGAACTCTGAACGCTGAATTCTCACAACATTCGTGCGTAGACATTCTGTATCATGTTTATCTGTATTATCGTTTTGGAACAATTCAAGGCAAAAATGCTACCTCCCCTTGACAATATTTATCAATTTATATAGTAAAGCCGGAAATAAGGATATCGAGGTTGCCCGCATGGATTATTCATCTTGAAACGAGACCTTTTAAAAGTATTCATTTTTATTCAAGCATAGGGAAGGCGAAAATTTTAACCATAGGAAAGGAGAAGCGCATATGAACATTTTGTTTTTTGGTCCAAACGGTAGCGGCAAGGGAACTCAAGGCGCGATTTTAAAAGATAAATACAATACCCCGCACATCGAATCCGGCGCTATTTTTCGGGATAACATCGGAAAAGGAACCGAATTGGGGGCAAAGGCCAAGGCGTACATCGATCGGGGAGATCTTGTCCCGGATGACATTACCATTCCCATGATCCTCGACCGTCTGAAACAGGATGATTGCAATAACGGATGGCTTCTTGACGGATTTCCGAGAAACAAGAATCAGGCCATAAAACTGGATGAAGCACTTAAAGCTGCAGATATGTCCCTTGATATCGTTGTTGAAATTCTGCTGGATCGTGAGATTGCAAAAAACAGGATTATGGGCCGAAGGCTTTGTGTTAATGACAACAACCATCCCAACAACATCTATATCGACGCCATCAAACCCGATGGGGATAAGTGCCGGGTTTGCGGCGGGGATTTAAAGACAAGAGACGATGACCAGGATGAAGACGCCATTAACAAGCGACACGACATTTACTATGATGCCGAAGTCGGGACACTTGCATCCGCCTACTATTTCAAAGATCTCTCCGCCAAGGGCGGATCCATCAAATACATTACGCTGGACGGCAGGCCCAGTGTAAAGGAAGTTACTGCGGAGCTGGTTTCCAAACTGTAAAAAGCAAATAACCGGCCGTAACACGTCGGGTTTTCTCTTTTAAATGCGTGCCCGTGACCCTATGAGGTCCGGGCACTTTTTTTATGGTTTGCCTTGACTATACAACGAAAAAAATTCAGAAATAATATAAAAATAAATATTTTTTCTTGCCAATAGTTGAATTTTTAGATAATTTTACTATTTTAAATAATAGTCAAATAACTATCAGTCACATTGATGACGGCTGATGGGCAAAAAGGGGGGGGACATATTGAAAGATATTGAGGTCAAGGTTTTTGACAATGACCTTGAAAAGGCCATGCGCATTTTGAAGAAAAAAGTCCAAAATGACGGCCTTTTTAAACGTTTGAAAATGAAAAAAGCCTATGAAAAGCCGAGTGAATATCGTCGTCGCAAACAGCGTGAAGCCTTGAGAAGACAAAGAATAGCGGCTTCCAGAAACAGATATCGAAAATAACGACAACCCTTAAGTATTTTTAAACCCGGCAAATGTTACCATCTGCCGGGTTTTTTCTGTAAAAATGACAACGATCAAGTCTTACCGGAATTGCCTGGAAACCCTATACAGTCTCAGGAGATACGGCATTATTCTGGGCCTCGATGTGATTGAGGAAATTCTTCGGACATTGGGAAACCCTCAGAAGAATTTCAAGACCATACATGTGGCCGGAACCAATGGGAAAGGCTCTGTTGCGTCCACACTGTCCACGATTCTTATCCATGAGGGGTTTCGGGTCGGCCTGTATACATCTCCCCATTTGGTCAGATTTAACGAGCGAATCTGCATCAACAATCATCCGGTGTCCGATGAAAACGTCGTTGCCGCTTATGAAGCGGTAAAAGCCGTACATCTCGGATCGCGCGAACCCACATTTTTCGAGTTTTCAACAGCCATGGCATTTTATGAATTCGGCCGTCACGATGTTGACTGGGCCATCGTGGAAACCGGCATGGGAGGCCGTCTCGACGCGACGAACGTGACATCTCCGGATCTTGTCATTATCACCAATATCTCCCTTGAACATAAGCTGTTTCTGGGAAACACCATTTCCGAAATCACCCGTGAAAAAGGCGGCATCATCAAGAAAGGCGTCCCGGTTGTCACCGGTGTGACCCAAAAGCAGGCCATATCCATATTGAAAACCATCGCCGAATCACAATCCGCGCCGTTTTATCGTTATAAAGACGCTTTTCGTGTTCGAAAAAACCGCAATGCGACATTCAATTATTATGGCATCGATCATGTTTGGCGCAGCCTTCGCACCGGACTCACCGGCGGGCACCAAATCCATAATGCCGCCCTTGTGCTTGCCGCCTGCGAACTTCTCAACAAAAACGGCTTGAATCTAACCGTAGAAAACATAAAATATGGATTGGAAAAGAACAAGTGGCCGGGAAGGCTGGAGATCGTCTCCAATTCTCCGCTGATACTTCTAGACGGCGCCCATAATTTTATTGCCGCCCGCTACCTGGCAAAATATCTTTCAGAAAATTTGCCCCAGCGCAACACAACGCTGGTTATCGGCATATTGGACGACAAACCCTATAAGGCCATGCTCAAAGATCTTCTCCCCTTTTGCAAAAAAGCCATACTCACCCGTCCCAAAATCGATCGGGCTTTGGCGCCGGAAAAATTGTACGAAGTCGCCGGGCAAATGATGTCCGACATCCGCATCATTCCGGATGTGGACAAGGCCATCATACATGCCGTTGAAAATGCGTCGCCCGATGATGCGATCTGCATCGCAGGATCCTTGTATGTGGTCGGCGAGGCCAAAGAGTTCTTTGAAAAACGCCCCGACCTTTTGAATAAAAATTAATATCCGGGCTTCGCAATAGAAGCCGTCTATCCGATACGTATCATCCCCCTTGACATACTATCGCCGATAGATTATTTGTCGATACGTATAATTGAGACCTTTGAAACGCCCCCCCCAATTGCGCCCGTAGCTCAGTGGATAGAGCGCCAGCCTCCGGAGCTGGAAGCCGCTGGTTCGAACCCAGCCGGGCGTACCATAATAATATTAATAGCTTAATTAATCTATTTAAGCTTTTTATTTTTACCAAAAATGCTTATACCCAACGCTATACCCAACAATTCCGATAAAAATCAGAGTAAATCAAAGTAAACTAAACCCCATATCCATCGTAAAGAATTTAACCAAATTTACCCTTCAATCCACCCCATTATCAATTCGACCAGAAACTGTATCTCCGGATCTGAAAGCGCCTTTCTCTTCTTTATACCATGCCATTTTTGAATACAACCCCGGCAACAGGTGGCGGTGGCATGTTGAGCAATGAATACGGGGTGCCTTCTCATCGGCTTCTGTTTGCCATCTTTTTTCGGATCCTGGGGAGCTATTCGGGTTTTTATGAAATCAATTGAGTGCTGACGGATTGTGTCGATACCTTTGTTTTGGATATATTTCTGGTCTTTGACGGTTAGTTTGAATTTCGACCTGAAAGTGGATTTTTTGAGGGATGCGAGGGTTTTGGGAGATTTGGTCTGTCATCGATCAGAACCCGAGGGCTCTCTCAGCAGCTTCTTCTCTTGTTTTACAGTCAATACATTGGGTTGTAACAGGTCTCGCTTTCAAACGAGCAATGGAGATATCTTCACCGCACGTTTCACAAACTCCAAAAGTATTATCTTCGATACGGTCAAGAGCCATTTTAATTTTCTTGATAAGTCTGCTTTCTCTACCCCTTATGAGAAGCATAAGATCTCGGTCTGATTCAAAAGAAGCACGGTCTGTTGGATCCGGGAGGTTTTCTTTCGGAGCAACCATATCTAAAACCGTGTTATCTGAGTGACTTAACAGATCTTCAAGCTGATTTGTCAGAACTTCTCTAAAATATTCAATATCTTTCTCTTTGATACTCAACCATTTCGCTTTTTATTGCCGATTCTCTTATGAGACGGTTATCTAAAAAAACAAAAGAGCCCTGATACAACGAAAAACTTATAAAGACAATACTTTATTTGATAGCATAAAATGCGAAAATTAGATGTGCAATTGGAAAAAATAAATATTGATA
>JAJDND010000164.1 GCA_022340885.1 Desulfobacterales bacterium
TTAGAATCGGGGATTATCGAGTCATTTATACCATTTTTGAAAATACGGCTCTTGTTCTAAGGGTCAGTCATAGGCGCGATGCCTGCAGATAAAATATAACCAATCGTTTCGTTCGGATGGCGGGAAACCTTGGCTCATTTGAAACATTTTGTTTGAAATCTATTCACCGCTTTTCAAACGATCTTTTGTAATACTCGCCGCCGGTGAACTTTCCTTTATCTTTCTAAGAATATATTGGAGGTAGAAAGATGTCATATTATTTCAATAAAACAGTAGATATGACCTTTGATGAAGCAATATCGAAGGTAACAGAAGAACTCAAAAAAGAAGGTTTTGGCGTTCTTACAGAGATTGACGTCACAGCAGCACTAAAAAAGAAAATCAATGTCGATTTCAGAAAATATCGAATCCTCGGTGCATGTAATCCTGGCTTTGCTCATAAAGCTCTTCTTGCAGAAGACAAAATTGGCGCAATGCTACCTTGCAACATTATTGTCCAAGAGGTAGAGGATGGCAAAATTGAAGTTGCAGCCATTAACCCGGTAGCATCTATGCAAGCAGTGGAAAATAAGAGCCTTGGCGAGATAGCAGCCACAGTCCAGTCCAAGCTGAAGCAAGTGATTGAAAATGTCTAGAAGTGGTTTCAAAATCTCCCCTCGGGCTCAATCTCTGTGTTGGACTGAGCCTGCCAATCCTCGAAATATTCCCTATATTCCTGCGGTTGGACAGCTCAGTCCGCCTTGACCTTAAACCCGATTGAAGGTTTTGAAACCACTTCTAAAAAATATACAGGTCGCTTGAGAATCGACGGAAAAACGCTGGCGCGTCTCCCGCGTCTCAGCTCTATCGTTATGTTAGCCGCATGTATGCATCGATTATAAAGGGTTTTATGGAAGATAAAGATAATGATACCTGTAGATGGTGATTTTATTCTGACTGTTGCCCCACGTTTTTCAGGACCTAAAGCCGACGCCCAATCCCGTATAGTGAGTGCGATATCTGCGGTTTTTGCTCCTACACTCGATAGCTACGACATTAACAATAAATTGCGCATTGCACATTTCATGGGGCAAGTCACCCATGAATGCGCCGGTTTCCGCACTACCGAAGAGTTTGCTTCTGGGGCGGCTTATGAGGGCCGTAAAGATCTCGGAAATATTCACACCGGGGATGGCAAGCGCTTTAAAGGCCGTGGTCTAATCCAGCTAACCGGACGCGCCAATTATCGGAAAATCGGTGAAATACTGGATTTGCCGTTAGAAGATAATCCGGAGCTTGCCGCTGAACCTGTTACGTCTCTAAAGATCGCGTGTGAATATTGGAAAGATCGAAACATTAACACGTCCGCCGACCGGGATGACTTGATAAAAGTAACCCGGCTGGTTAATGGGGGCCTTAACGGTTTAGAAGACCGACGCAAGTATCTTCAAAAGGCAAAAACCGCTCTTGCGAACATAGAAGGCATTAGGGTAGCGCTCAGTGAGGGCGGTAATACCATTGTGCTGCGTCGTGGCTCACTTGGTGATGCTGTCAGCGAATTACAGGAATTGCTGAGGGGTAAAGGCTTTGATATTTCAATCGATAGCGATTTTGGTCCTGCCACTGAGCTCGCCGTAATGATGTTTCAGAAAAATAACCACCTTGTCGTGGATGGGATCGTCGGGCGAAAAACTTGGGCATCTTTGCGGTCATAAATACACGATCAAGGGGCGAACATTTAAATCCAGCCGACGCCAAAAAGCGCCGATTCGTTCTGCTTTTTAGCGCGGCTGATTTGAGCGTTAACTATACGAAATGGTTGGATACTATTTGGTTTTTTTCGTATCATAGATGCTTATCCATCCTCTTTTTTGTTTATACGTCGTTTCAACCCACTTCGACGTTGAATTTCCATAACGGACATTCATCATACCTTCAACTTTCAAAACGGTTCCTTTGGGTATGCGCGCAATATGCTGGCCTTTCTCGCAACCGGGAAACGGGCAGAGTTTCGTTATGCTTCCGGACCTGACGGTGGTTACGGTATCACCCAGCTTGACGTCACCGGCATAGACACCCTTAGGTAAAAACAGTGCCGTTGCCAGGAGCAACAAAAGGATGGAAAAACAGGTGAGAATCTTCAATCTTTCATATCTCCTTTCTTGGCAGTGACTGTTTACGATCCCGGGTTCGTAAAAAAACCGCTCAAAGGGCCTAAACCTTGCCAATTATTTATAAGCAATTCATGTGCCAGACCAGTGGCATGTAATTACTTGGCTGTTTTTATTACAAATAAAATTGAATCCTTTAATAAAAATTGAATAAAAAGCGAAAATTCGAAGGGTTTTTCATACACCCGATAATAGAGAAATAGCGAATGAACGGAGAGCGATCTCTCAACCCCGCTATATTCACATTTCAAGGTTGAGACGCCCAATTCCCATCCCCTCGAATTTCTGAACGCCCGGAGCTTAAGGTGCATGGAAATACCTTCATTCCAAAAACCCATTTTAACCGAAAGTTAACCACAGCCGATGCCATCCCATGTATGATTTTCCTGCACTTTATCCGCTATTTTGGTTTTTCTTGAATCGATTAAACCTGTAAGATTTTGATAATATTTATAAAATAACGCTTCGGCACGACTATTGCAGCCACATAGTGGCACTCGAATTGAGTTTTTTACCCGTCAGCCCCTGTAACATGAAATTTCTCCCCTCTTTAGCATCTTGAAAGGGAAGATAGACTGACGGCAGTGGATCCTGTACCCAGATATATGTCTTAGGTGCTGGGAGGGCTCGGCTCAAGGGGCAAAAGAATTTCAGGAGGGATTAAAGATGAGTTCTACAAACTGGGAAAGTAACATGGTTGGTCGAAACAAAATGGCCATCCCCATGACACGAAAGCGAAATGGATTTAAAGGACGCAAAATCCTGGTGGTTGATGACAATGCTATTATACTGCATGTTCTCAGCGGTATCTTGGAGGATGAAGATTTCATAGTGACCACTGCCGGGAGCGGAATAGCCGCACTCAATGCCTTGCGCCAAGAGGATTTCGATCTCATAATCACAGACTTCGTTATGCCAGGAATGGACGGTATTTCTTTGCTCAAGAAGGCAAAAGCGATGCACCCGGGCCTGCCGGTAATTCTTCTTACAGGAAGTCCCAGTCGTGCTCGTCAGCGCCTTACAGATATTAAAGTAGACGCTCTTTTGGAAAAACCGCTTTATCGGGAAGAGCTCTTGCATCGAGTGGCTTGCTGCCTAGTTCGACACGATCGGAAAGTGCCGGATATGAGAAGGGCAGTATAGTTCTTCCAATTGGGCATAGACCTGAAATAATGGCGGCAGAATTGGTAGTCTGCCCGAAATTGATTCACGGCAAAACAAATTCAATATTTAGATACGATCAAAGCGCCAAATAATTTCTTACCACCGTTTGCTATGCACTAAAAGGAGTGTATAAGTACATAGATTTTTGTGCATTTTTAATCCTTTCCGCGAACTTTAATTATCTGCATATTCCAGCTCTCTCCCCACAACCCCACATCAAATAAGATTTTTTACCTGTTGTATCCTCGCAAAACAATTTGGCATATAAATGGAGTCGGAATACATATTCCATCTAAATCCTTTGAATGCGGAGTTAATTCTATGAAATCAAAGATCATGTTCGATGAGATTCCAATGAAATCGCGCATTGACAAAAGGCAGACGTTAACCTAATGTTTATTAACAGATAATCATGCCCTTTATGTGCGGAAAAAACGGCGCACCTGCCAATCCATGCATTGACCGGAGAAC
>JAJDND010000177.1 GCA_022340885.1 Desulfobacterales bacterium
GAAAGTACTTCTCCTACCGAAAGTCCATGCACCCATATACGTTTTTTTATGGACATTTCGGATTTTTTTCGCATTAGTTCCGGCGGCAACCGGATCAATCCCAATCGTTGAAAAACCGTTTTTCGCCGCTTGTCCGATACCAACACCAACGGGATTATCAGAGGCAATCCCAGTGTCACAACGATAAAAAATGCAATGTTATACAAAAGTATCATGAGCACCTGATTACCGTCTTAGGAATTCTACAGCTTTCTTTGTAAATATTTTTACAGCATCTATGTTTAGGAATGTTGGAATAGTGAAATAATGGGTATAAAAATGAAAACATCGATTTTATTTGAGATAGAATTCCTTGAAACCATCATTCCTGCGTTCCATTATTCCATCATTCCAATTTGGGCGAAGTCCTAAGTTTTGTTCCCTGTCGATTCCCGGTCTTTTATCCTGACGCACTCCTTAATCGGCGTTCAGCAATGTCAGTGCTCCGAAACAGAAAAATGCTATATTTGCCGTCCACGCCGCAACCACCGGCGGAAGCATTTCGCCATATCCGAGCGACAAGCAAAAACTATAAAAAATCCAGTAGATAAACGCCGTACCGATACCGTATGCAATGACTACGGGCATGCCTTCTTTCATTTTTCCCCTGGTTGAAAGACCGGTCCCGACCATACACATAATGATACAAATAAACGGAAAAGCGATCTTGGCATCAAGATCCACCTTATATATCGTCGCATCATATCCTTCTCTTTCAATCTTCCGAATATAAGAAAGCAGTTCTCTGAACGTCATTTCGTCTGATTCTTTCGCCACCCGGTTTAAATCTCGAGGGGAAAAATTAAGGTTTTCAATCTTGTCTTTATGGAATGTAATATTATATTTTCCATCTTTTGCATCGAGATCCTGCTCCATTAATCCATGCAGCAACCACTCTCCTTTTTCAAATACGCCGTTCTCTGCGTCTATCCTTCGAACAAGTCTGAAATTTTTATCGAACTTATAATCGGTTACGCCATAGATGACCTTGTTTTTCGGATTGAAAAATTTTATATTCGTAATGCGGCGATCGCCTTTAATCCAAATATTTTTTTCCCTGGTTATCATCGTCGATTCTTTGCGGACGTCTTTCAGCCAGATCTCGTTGAACCTCGACATCGTGATGGGAACAATGCTGTCTGTTAAAACGAAAAGCACAATGCTCGCAAGGCAGCCTATGATGAAAACCGGTTTGAACAGATAAAAGATCTTTATCCCGCTGCTTTTCAAGGCCACGATCTCATTATTGCGGGCCATAAGGCTGAAAACAATGAGAACGGACATCAGAATACAAATGGGAATGATCTGGGCAACGACAAACGGTATTTCCAGGGTGAAAAAGTATAACATCTTAACCACAGGGATACCGGCCTCCATAAAGTCGTCGACCTTTTCAAAAAAATCAACGGCCAGATATATGCCCACGACAAATGCCAGAACGATACTGAAATATTTTGAAATCTGAATCGTTATATATCTGTAAACTATTGTCATATGTATTTGTGTCCAAGATACTGATGACATGGCACGTCAGCATGAACCTGATGTTCACATCTGCCAAAAAGGTATCGGAATGATGGAATATTGGGTCTAAAAGCGGATAAGGTCTTTCTTGTTGGGCGTAGCTGAAAGCGAAGACTCTAAATAAAAATGATATAATACATAAAAACCCATTATTCCAACCTTCCATTATTCCAATATTTCAATTAGGTCGAAGCTCCTAAACCTGTTCATTTATACAATCCTTTTTTAGGCAAAATGGAGTCATTTTACTCCTGATGTTTTCGTGTCAACCGTTTGAGCGTCATTTTAAAAAGATTGAGAGCCGACCCGATTCTTACAGGACGGTCATTGTTGGCCCTGACAAGAAGAAACAGGCCGAGACCCCCCGTAACAACATTCGGAACCCACATCCCGACAGCCGGCGGATACAAACCGGCCTCCCCAAAAACAGATCCGGCGGACAACATGAGATAGTAAATCAGAAAGAATATCATCCCCATTCCCAAACCCTTGGAGCGTTTGGCAGATTCTGAGTGAATTCCCAAGGGAACAGCCAGAATACCAAGGGAAAGACATGCAAAAGGTATCGAAAACTTTTTGTATAATTCAATCAATGCGGAATAATACTGTTCATTTTTTTGCGGAAAGGTCTTTAGATATTGTCTCAGTTCACCGAAACGCATTTCATCTTCGTTTTTGGGCCCACTGCTTGACGCCGCCAATGCTTTTTTTAGGTCAAGATTGACGTCATAAGTAACAAAGTGGATTGAATGGGCGGATTTGTTTTTAAGATCCACCTGATTGATGGCGCCGTTGTAAAGTTTTAAGTGAATCTCAAGTTTATCCGGTTCACTGATCAGTTTTCCTGTTGGCGCCATTACAGTGCTGACGACATTTTTGGAACGCTTGTCTTCAATGAAAACATCTTTTAGAATTTTATTCTTTAAATCTATGTTATTGATATACAGCATGACATCCTTGAAACTGTCATTGAATGTGCGTTCTTTAAGACCCGCATCGACATGGGATGCAGCAACTTGAAACGTCAGCCTTTTCATGGAAAGCGTCCCCCACGGCATGCCATAAAGCGTCATGATGCATGCCAGTACTACCCCCATGACGCAAAACAGCACAACAGGAGGAACCAGGCCATAGATTCCGACACCGCCTGCTTTGAGCGCGACAAGCTCTTTGTCGCTCGATAATCGAAGAAATGTCAACAAGACGGCCATCATCACCGACATGGGAATTACAAAGGATAAAAAGCGGGGAGTGGAAAAGAGAAGTATTAACAGCACTGACGACAAGCTGATTTTATAGTTGACGATCAGTTTGGTGATGTCGAGAATTTTTGTCATCAGAAATATAAACGTAAAAAACACCGTATTGATGACAAACGGCAGCATCATTTCTCTGAGAAGATATCTATTTATAATGGAATTGATTTTCATATCAGGCGGGTGAGGGAAAATTACCGGAATTGCACTTTTTTGTCATAGCCATCGCTGTATTGCATCTGATAGAGTTTGAAAAATTCTCCTCTCATGGAAATCAGCTCTTCCTGTTTGCCCTCTTCGACGATTTGGCCGTCAACAATCACAACAATTCTGTCTGCATAATCGATGGTTGAAAGCCTGTGGGCAATGACAAATGTCGTACGCCCTTTCATCAAATTCTCAAGCGCCTTTTGAACGAGCATTTCCGACTCGGTATCCAGTGAAGATGTTGCTTCATCAAGAATCAATATAGGGGCATCTTTAAGCAGTGCCCGGGCAATGCATATCCTCTGCTTTTCTCCCCCGGACAACCGTCCTCCCAGCTCCCCGATATTCGTGTCGAACTTGTTTGGGAAGGCCTGAATAAACTCATATGCATAGGCCGCCTTCGCCGCCGCCACAATGGCTTTATCCGTCGCTTCCTGATTACCGTAGGCGATATTATTCCGTATGCTGTCGTTAAATAGAATCGGTTCCTGCGTTACGATGCCCATCTGATCGCGCAATGAAGATATCGAGGCATCCTGGATATCCAGGCCATCGATCTTGATCGCCCCCCGGGTCACATCATAAAATCTGGGGATCAGATTAACCAAAGATGTTTTTCCGCCGCCGCTCATGCCGACCAGTGCCAGAATTTCACCGGCGTTGACTTCCAGATTGATGTCTTTGAGCACCATGACATCATCATATTTAAAAAATACATCCTCGAAAGTCACCCGGTGCGGCCGCCGCTCGATGCTTACGGGATCCTTTTTCTCCTTGATATCCGATTCCGTTTCTATGATGTCAAAAATTCTGTCAACCGCGGCAAGCCCCTGTTGTATGGCGTTATTGAGACCACTCAGCTTTTTTACAGGATCATACAGCATCAGAACAGCGGCCATGAAGGAAAAAAAAGTCCCTGCCGTGGAACTTCCCGTAATAACTTTATAGCCCCCGTACCATATGATGAAAGCGATCCCCAATCCCCCCAAAAACTCCATGATGGGAGAAGATAAAGATCTCGCAACCACAGCCCTCATCTCCAGCTTGAACAGGTTGAGCGCCTTGTCGAAAAATCGTTTTTTTTCATAAGGCTCCATACCGAACGCCTTGACAATTTTATTGCCGGCAAATGTTTCGTGCAAAAAAGTATTGAGATCCGCCATGGCCTCCTGGCATCCGGTGCTGATCCTTCGAACTCTTTTTCCGAATTCGACAACAGGAAAAAAAGCGATGGGTAAAATAATAAACGCAAACAGGGCCATTTTCCAATCACGATAAAAAATAACAAAAGTTAAACCAATGACGGTAAAAGTATCTTTTAGAGAACCGGTGACGGCTGTCGAAACCATCGTCTTGATGATATTTACATCATTGGTTATTCGCGACATCAAAACTCCGGTCTTTTCTCTGTGGAAAAAAGAGATGGGGAGGTCTTGAATGCAATCATAAAGATCGTTTCTTAAGTGCTGAATGATACTCTCACCGACATAATTCATTAAATAATCCTGACCGTACATTCCCAAACCCCGCAATAAGTAAATGACGACAACGGCCAGGGGAATGATTTTGAGCATCGTAATATTTTTGTTGAAAAATATATCGTCCAGTACGGGCTTGACTAAAAATGCCGTAGCAGAACTCGCCGCTGCGATAACCAGCATACACAGCATCGCCAGAAAGAGTTTGAACCTGTTTTCCTTGATTAGAAAAAGTATGCGTTTATGCCTTTCTTTTATTTTTATTTTAAACATATTCTATCGATTTTAGTTCAGGGTTCACCGTTCAACGTTCAGGGTTGCAAAGATATTCTTTTTCATCTCATCGGTAAACCCTGAATCTTGAACCGCTTAACCCGATATTAATTTGTGTTTATTGGTGTTTATCTATGGCTACCCTATTCTCTTTCCTCTTTCCTATTCCATCCGAGCATGCCAAAGGCGATATCCGCCACACGCTCCGATGCTCCCGGCCCTCCCAGCTTTTTCCTGATATTCAGCAGTTCAAGGCCTAATTTTTTGAGACTCGTCGGATCGCTGAGCATCTTAGAGACGGTATTCGCTATCTGTTCGGGGGAAGCCGCTTTTTGAATCAACTCGGGCACGATTTCCTTTCCTGCGATGAGATTCACCAATCCGATATGTTTCACTTTTATCATGTTTTTTCCCAGAAAGTAACTCACCGGTGAAACTTTGTAAATGATGACCATCGGCGTACCTGAAATTGCCGCTTCCAAAGTTACGGTCCCGGAAGCCGCAACGACGATTCTGCTCTTTTCAAATATTTTTTTCACATCCGTGGTGATAATTTCAAAACTTGCCGCTCCGTTGAATTTTTCGACACTATTTTCTATGTACTTTTTTTCAACATCGGGGGATAGCGAAATGACGAACTTCACGGGTTTGATCTTCTGGCACAGTATGCGAGCGGTATCGAGCATTACCGGAAGATGCCTATCAATCTCTCCATGGCGGGATCCCGGAAGAAAACCGATAACAGGGATATCTTCCAGCCACTTTCTCTCTATCGCTTTTTTTGTCGGCAGATTGTTTTCCAGCAGCGGATGCCCCACGAACGTAACCGGAATGTGCTGTGATTTATAAAAATCCTCTTCAAAGGGCAAAATTACAGCCATGTGATCCACAAGCCTGCCGATTTTTTTCACGCGGCCGGGTCTCCATGCCCATATCTGCGGACTGATATAGTATAATATCGGGATTTTGTTTTTTTTGGCAGTTGCGGCAACATGAAGATTAAAATCCGGGAAATCAATCAATATTAACAGATCCGGAGGCGCTGTTTTGAGGGTTTTTTTAACCGTTTGGAGACTTTTTAAAATCCCGGGCGTCTTCGAGAATACTTCCGTTATCCCCACGACGGAAATTTCAGAAGCATCAATCAGGATATCAACACCGGTTTCTTTGAGGGCACGTCCACCGATACCGCAGAAAACAATACCTTTGTTTCTTTTCTGCATGGCGCTGACGAGTTTTGCTCCGTGCAGATCACCGGAAGTTTCACCGGCTAGAATCATGACTCGGTTATTCTCTAAAGATTTTTCCATGATCGAGTTCGTACCCTCTGCTCATAACTGGAATGATGGAATACTGGAATAATGGGAAATTGGGTCTAAAAGCAGAAAAAATCTTACTTCAAAAATAACAAAATACCAATAAAATCGTATCACGATTTTATGAAACGCGGCTATGCCGCTAAGTTGGCGAAAGCTAAAATTCCTATCCCCGCAACAAGCTGCGGGGTATTTCGGAATTTTTGCCACAGCCCTGAGGGCTGCGGCACCGCACTTTCGTTTAAATAAGGATCCTATCTTTATTTGAATTCCCCGCTGCAAGCAGCGGGGAATTCAAATTTAAACCCATTATTCCAACATTCCAACGTTCCATTATTCCGCATGAGGCTTGGGACCTGCCGACTTGGAACCAATCGAGGCGAAGCCCCGAGTTCTATAAAAATCTTCGGACGCCTTCTTTGATCTGATCCATAACATTCAACGCGATTTTCAAGGCATCGCGTCCCATCTGAGCGGTAACTTCAGGAATTTTGCGATGAATGACGGCATTGACAAAAGAGGCCAACTCATTTTCCAGGGCATCACCCGTTTCAAAACTCATCTTTTTGATATCCATGCCGGGTATCAGTCCGCTATTATAAGGCTTATTCTGCTGAATCGCTGTTATTTCACTTTTTGAAAAATCGACCGAGACATAAGCATCTCTTTGAAACAGTCTAATTTTCCTTTCATTTTTGGTTGAAATCCGGCTGGCGGTTACATTGGCGACACATCCGCTCTCAAATTCGAGACGGGCGTTTGCAATATCAACATGTTCTGACACGACAGGCACTCCCGACGCACGGATTGCGCTGATTCCGGATCTGACAAAGTTCAAAATAAGATCTATGTCATGAATCATCAGGTCCAAAACAACGCTCACATCAGTGCTTCGTCCCTTAAAAATACTCAACCGGTGAGACTCAATGAACATCGGCTGCTTCACAATGTCTTTCAGCGCCACGATCGCCGGATTAAACCGTTCGAGATGCCCGACCTGTATTATCAGATTGTTGGACTCGGCAAGACGTATCAGTTCATCAGCCTCTTCG
>JAJDND010000181.1 GCA_022340885.1 Desulfobacterales bacterium
CCCCCGAGAGCAGCACCGATTCCTGCTCCAATGAGGGTTCCTTTCGTATCCCTGCCAATTGCCTGTCCGAGACCAGCGCCAATAACTCCACCAATCGCTGCACCCGTCGCTGTTCCTTTTTGTTGTCTTGTTGCGCCTGCGCAGGAAAGCAAGGTCATCATAAAAATTCCAGCCACAAATATTGAAGTTGTCTTTTTCATTTTTACACCACCCTCCCAACAATGAAATATAAATGTATTGAACTTAAAAATAAGTCTTAGACTCTAATGTTATGTTTCAGAGTTTGCATTTAAAGCTCTTCAAAGATGGTCTCTATTTTCTGTTCAACGGATTTAAGTTTTTCTTCTTTACTATGTTCCGCTAACCGACGTCTCATCTTTTCAATCTGCTGGTTAACGGCCAGCGAAATTTCTGTCTTAAACTTATATCTCATTTCCACACTCAAATGATCTAATTCGGCGAGAATTTGGTCCAGCTGTCTATCGATTTGTTTACTATATATAGATTCAAAAAGAGTGGATGCTTATCTATGATCAGAAGATAAGCCAGAATAAAATGATCCAGAAGGGAAGACAGAAGAAAAGACCAAAAACTGCACCCTTAAAAAAATAGACTGGTTCATCATAATTATCTATGTACTCTTCTTCCGTTCTCTCATCGACAAATGGCATCAGATCCTCTTCCAGGACCTCAGAATGCCCTTCGATGAATTGGACTGAAGTAGCTGAATCCATTGTGTTGTACCTCCATATTACTATGCAAGCAAAACCAATGCCACAGCTTTCTTAACGGTCTATGTGCTAAAATTTCTATTAAATATTAAATAAATAGATAGCATTCCCCATTCTTTTTTTAATCCTAAACGAACATTTATTTCCAAAAAATGTTAAACATTTGACAATAAGTGTCATGTTGATAGCAATCACTATCAATGTTAAACAATATTTGAAATACCCCAATAAATATTGTACCAATGATAATCAATTGGTCAGCAACTTTTAAGCTCAAGATTTTTAAATATATCAGACCTATCAATATGTTATAACCTAATCAACGTATAATTTATTCCAAACATGTCCTGATAATATATATGCATAATCGATTTATCTGTCATATCTGCTTATGTGTCTCAGTTTTCCCCAAAAATCACCATAAAATAGTTCAAATACTGTTATAGAGTGGCATTTTTTTGACGAAAATTGCTAATTGCTCTCGTTCCACGATAAAATATATACTTCTAACCATTTAATTCAAAAGTTTCCGCGCCTCTCTTATTGGTATTCTTTTACCATTTTTGAAAGCTGCCACAAAAGCTCCAACGAATCCCATCCTGCGGAGCTCTGATTGTAATACAGACGCAGATTTAAAATCTTTTTCCTTTCCTACAGTATATTTATAAAGACCGCCGTCTTCATATTCCCATACATTTTTTAGACCCGTTAATTTGGGGGAGTTTATTGGAAGAGGCGTGTCCGAAGAAATAATTTGAACTTTTAAAATGATCTCCTGTTCTATTGAATCTAATTCTGTGTTGTCTACCTTGGACTTTATCTTTATCTCGGGAGAATCCTTGTTCGATCTCCCTTCCACAATAATACCCTCTGGTGCTTTGCTTTCTTCTTTTAATTTAGATCTTAAAGCTAAAATAATTTCATCTTTAGATCTTGAATTTCTGATCGCTGCATTTAATTTTTTTCTTAAATCATTATTTTCTTTACGCTCAAATTCCAGCTTTGTTTGAAGTTCTGTAATGGATGTATTCGCGATATCATTTATTAAAAGTGAATTATTTAATTTGGATTCTGATTTTTTCGTACGTTTTTGTTCTGTCTGTATCTTTTCTTTACCGCCATTATGCTCTTTTTCGGTTTTCATATTATTTGTTGCCAGAATTGCTCTTTCTGATCCATTCTTTTCTGCAACTTCGAGAGTTTTATCTCTCTTTAAATTCAGTTTATAATATATGAGGTTATTGGTGTATGGGATTAGAAGGAAGATTAACAATGTTATTATTGATACAAGAAAAAAGGATGCCCAAACCTTTTGAAATGATTTGATATACGAAATCAACAACAAAGGGAAAAGATATACTGCCGTAATTAAAAATACGATTGCAATAATTACTAATACATAATCATATCTCAACAGCTTTTCGTAAAAGAAGTAAAAACACCAAATGAAGTAAAATCCTAAACTGAATATATATCCTGAAAGCACCATCGGTAAAGACGTTTTTAATTTCTTATCCATATTCATCACTTCTATTTGAAAGATAGGTATATTCAAATGGGAAAATATGGGAATTTTCCTGACCTGTACCTTTACGCTAAAATGCTATCCAAAGTTCAAGTGCCCGTTTTTTAGCATTCGGATATTTATGGTTCAGATTAAAGATTTTAATATCATTTTTAAAGCTGCCACACATATCAATGCATAAATTCTACTTAATAACGATGATATTTGACTGATATAATTATCGGCCTAACTTACAGGAAACTTTATTATTTCTGATACAAATGGAGTGAAGTGTTATGAAAATACTATAGGCAAGAATGTTTAGAGGCTGGGTGGTTATGTTACTTCTAAATCGAAGTTACCATATGTGTACGGATAATGGCAAAATAGATCGTATCTTAAGGGACGATTATGCAATCTTATGTTCTCAGATAAAATCCCAATTTTTTTTCATATACATTTGCATTTGACTGTCACATTCGTTTTTGTATTTCTGAAACGCGTTGCGTCCATATTTCTCTCAAATCCGCACTTGGGGCAAATCACGAATGCCTCATTGTTCTTGCCCACATAAACTTTTTCCATTAGTTATCCTCGTTTCAGCGGTTTCAACACATTATTTGGATATTAATCGGATGAAATTTTATCGTTGTGTTGAATCTGCAAAAATCATGCAAAATTTAAATACAATTTTAGAAATTGGGGAAATTGATTAAACTACAAATGGTTAATCTTAAATACGAGATGTCCTGGACTACAGGCAGGTGATAAAAATCTGACAGATATTCCCAAATAGGCGCTGTATTTCGATCAGTTTAAGATTCATTTAATCCATTGGTAGTGGAGAAGGATCAGGCCAGCTAAAATATGCAATAAAAGGAACAAACAATTTAGCAGTCTTAGCTATCGCCCACCGGCCCGGGAAGGCATAGTGACTTTACACTTTGATCCTTTTTGGTTATCGTCTTCACAAGAGAATATTGTGCAAATTCTAACTTAAAAAGTGGTACAAAAAGTGGGGGCAGGTCACTGATACTTTCTGGATTAACCCCATTAATCATAAATTGCAGGGGAGGCAAATTTTAATCCAATGAAATTTTCCTTTGAATTACATTTGTACCATGGATTAGAATCACATTTTCAGGTTTATTAGATGTTTTTATATTTTTAGTGGAATTTTGGGGGACAACATCTTCTAAATTCACAACATGGGGTGGTGAGAAAGACTTTTTCTGACTAACGGAAGATTTAATTTTTTCCTCTTTATTATTATCTATGATATTTATATTTACCACTACGTTCTCGTCATCTTTTAAGTTGTCACTTCCATCTGAAAAATAATTGGGATAAACATAATATGGGAATTTGATTTTATTCACTCCTTTTATTTTGTGATGCCATTTTTCATGAGATTTCAGCTTGTGCTTTGAGAATGATCGGCCTATATACCTCGTATGGTTTGATTTGTGGCGAGAAAACGCATTGTTGCTCATACCAAAATGATTTGGACCCGAATGTAAACCACCGGCAAAAATCGGATCCGGCAGGGCCAGAAGGCAAAAAGCAATCAATAATATGTGAATGTTTTTAAGCATTTTTCATTCTCTAATATAGATTCATGCGTAACTCAATATAATACCTTTGTATCTTTCAGGCAAGATTCATTCAGGGCATCTGGGATAAATTTGGAGATGAGGCATTACAGAATAAATAGGGACCTGCAATATAGACCATTTGCCGATCTATTATAGTTACCTCACGATTTGAAACAGGTCAATTACGTTTGTTCTCCATTAACAATAACGGGGTATCCTTTTTAAAATTTCTTTTTGACAAGAAATTATTACTTGGCCTATCTTTTGATCTATTTCAATGGGCGCTTCCTGTTGATTAGGAGTATCTAATTTATAGGAGATAAATTCCTTCAAGCGAGTTGGAATTGTGATTACTCCATCTTCTGAAGGTCTTAAACCAACTTTATCTTCTACGCCTCTTAAGACTGAAAGATGCGATAAAATGTCATCTTTATTAAAAAGCTTCACAGTTATGAAATTGTTGAAGCCAAAATTGAGCAATTGCATTGCCTCATTTTCCCGATCCTCCAATTTTGCAGCTCCCATAATTACGGCGATGTAACGCCGGTCCCCTCTTTCAGCAGTTGCAATCAGGTGGTAACCGGCCTCTTCGACATGGCCGGTTTTGAGACCATCTACAGACGGATCCTGCAAAATAAGTCCATTGCGATTGTTAAATACGATATCTGCATGAGTAAATTCCTTTAATTTATGTTATTGAAGCGCTTTTGGATGCTTGCGAATGTATGCACGGGCAAGCATCACCATGTCATAAGCAGTTGTGTATTGTCCGGCGACAGGCCACCCATCGACGGTTGTAATTGGTTGTTTTGTAAATTTAAATCCCGTAATTTTTGATTCATCTTGTCCACTAAAACCTTGTGACTAAATGTCACTATAATTCACAATTCCAAGTATGACGCCAATATTCGCTGGTCCTGCTCGGGACGATTGCGCAGATCCTTTTTTCAAACCTTTCCGGCTTTTGCGGTGTCGACCATTGCTTTCAGCGCGTGAGGGTCTATCCACGTGGGGATCGAGCAACCGTTCGCGAGGATGAACCGCCTCTCCCCTCCGAGCCGCATTCCCTCTCGAACGTTCTCCCGGCAGTACGCTGTGGATACGCGCGTGACCTGCTCGTGGTCGATGCCACCCATCACGACGCCGGGCCAGCGCCGCTTCATCTCCTCGAGTGAGGGGTTGCCCTCGAGCCTGTCCTCCCAGCTCATGATCGCCACCGGAAAGTTTAGAATGTCGTCCACGTATGTACCGACTCCATGAATATGGGCGGTGTTCATCGAACCGAAATCTTTCACCGCTTCGAAAACTTTCATAGCCGCCGGCTTGGCGAACTCGAGGAAGAGCTCCCTGTCCATCTGGCTGCTGCTGCCCAAGAGGGACATGAATATCCCACTCGCGCCGAGCGACAGGGTTTTCCTGGAGTAGGCGATAAGATTGTCCGCGACGAGGTCAAGCGCGACCTGGAGATCGTTCGGTGCCGACTTGGCGAGGCCGACGAGATGCTCGCCGGCGACGCTCCTTTGGAGGCTTTGCCAGGGGTCGAAAACCGTGTCGATGAAGTACGCCTTCCCCGCCAAACGCTCGGCGATGATCCTCACGGCAACGAGCTGCTCGCGCCAGTCGCAGGACTCGGGATCGAAGCGGACGATCTTGCGAAGGTCCTCCACCGACTTGGCCTCCTCGATGCCTTCGGGCATTGGGTAAAAGTAGTCATTCATGAGCTTGAGAAAGTCGAAATCGTAGTGCTCGAACCACTCGAGGGCTATTGCTGAGTATTTCTCGCCCGACAGGTGCTGATTCCCGAAATGGTACCACATCGATATCGGCGCCCGGTCGGGCTTCTCACCCCTCAGCACCGCGTCGAGCCTTTTAATTTTGGTCATTGTCCTCTCCTTCGCACTTCTATATCCAGCGTGTCTTCGATGGTGCCAAATCCTGACCGGACACCCTTTTTATGATTGCCGGATCTATGGTCTGGGCAACTATACTTTTGTCCTTCATTCTTTGTTTTGGTATAAATCCGGGTAAAGTTTTCTGGCACAATCAGGACAGATGCCGTGGGAAAACTGGGCGAGAGAATGTTTTGTAATGTATTGTTCTATTTGCACCCATTGATCTTCTGTGTTCTTGATTTTTTTACAGTTGGCACAAATTGGCAGGAATCCCTCTAGAAGCCTGATTCGTTTATACAGGTTCTTGAGCAATGCAGCTTCAAATACCATTACGATAAAAAAGATTGACAGTTCAATTATAATTTCACCGGTTCTTTGGGAATATAACGTGGGTGCATCATGAAAAACATAATGAGGAACGTCTATAATTTCATTGCCCAATGTTAAACACAGAAGTAGTAAAAAAACAGAAAGTTGAGAGATCGTTATTATATGTAAAGTTTTACTTTTCATATCAAAGTCTTCCCCGATGGTTGGTTCCTGTTTTCAAGTTTCATATAGGCGATCGACTCTATAGATATCTGGAAGGAATAAAGTACGGATGTAATTTTTAACTGTTTATCAGCGTGAATAAAATTCCTTACGAAACAAAACAATCATATCCGCGCTATTGTCACGGGTTCATCAAGCTTTCAATTTCATCGGCTTCAATGGGGATAGTCTCCATGAGATCCACGGGGCCGTCTTTGGTGATGAGTATGTCGTTTTCCAGCCGAACGCCGATCCCCTCTGCTTTGATATAAATCCCGGGCTCGCAGGTCAGAACCATGCCCTCTTCGAACTTTCGGTATTTACTTCCGAGATCGTGCACATCCAGTCCCATGTGGTGGGATATGCCGTGCATGAAATATTGTTTATACAATGGATCGTCCGGGTTTTGATGTTTTACAGCTTCGGCATCCAGCACCTGTAGACCGAGGAGCTCTTTTTCCATGACATGGCCCACCTCTTTGTTGTAGGTTTCAAACAAATTGCCTTGCTCCAGCATTTGAACGGCGGCCTTTTGAACCCGAAGAACTGAATTGTAGATCTCTTTTTGCCGCGGGGTAAATCTGCCGCTCACCGGAACAGTTCTCGTCAGATCCGCGGCATAGTTGGCATATTCGGCACCGAAATCCATCAGCAAAAGCTCGCCGTCTAAACATTGCCGGTTGTTTTGCACATAGTGTAATATGCAAGCATTGGGGCCTGAAGCAACGATGGGCGCATATGCAGGTCTCCGGGATCGGTGGGTTAAAAATTCATGATAGATTTCCGCTTCGATCTCAAATTCCCAAACCCCCGGGCGGATAAAGTTTAACAGACGCAAAAACGCTTTTTCAGTGATGTTGCATGCCCGTTTGATCAATTCCACTTCTATCCCGGCCTTGATGGGGCGAAGCCGGTGCAAAATGGGTGCTGCTCTCTCGTAGTGGTGCAGCGGATAACGGCGCTTGCACCATTTTAAAAAACGGGCGTCTCTGGATTCAACAATATCGTCAGCCCGCAGATGTTCATTGGTATTGAGATAAATCCGGTCGGCTTCGAAAACCAGACTTTTAAAGACCTTTTCGAATTCGCGTGTCCAGTGAACCGTTTGGATTCCGGATATCTTCGATGCTTCGTCTTTCGAGTATTTCGGTCCTTCCCATACCTCGATTTCATCGCTGGTTTCTTTAATAAACAGAATTTCCCTGTGCTTTTCCTCTCCGGCATCCGGAAAAAGAATAAGGATACTCTCTTCCTCTTCGATCCCGCTCAAATAAAAAAAATCAGTATTTTGAATAAAAGATCGAACACCGTCGGCATTCGTTGGCATGATATCATTGGCATTGAATACGGCAATGGCATTGGGTTTGAGCGCTGCGGCAAAATTTTGCCGGTTCTGAATAAAAAGGCTGCTGTCTATGGATAAATATCTCATGAATTTTTTCCTGATTTTATTGAATGTTTTTTGGGACACAGATGAACACAGATCGGCACAGATACTTTTTTCATTAAAAATAACCTCTAATCTGCGTATATCCGTGGGAATCTGTGTCCTATGTCAACAGCAAATTTACCATACCAACAAACAGGCGGGTGTGGCAAATATAAAAATATCATATGAAAAGCATTGAAATTTTTAACCCAACCGGTGTAAACATTAAATCTTTAGAAAGGTAAAAATGGCTCAAAAAAAAGCAGGCCACGGGAAACTGAACATGAAAGAGAAACTTATCAAAACATTGGAACTAAAAAACGGGTTGCGCTTGAAGATATATGATGCATCAAGAACCATGGCGGGCGATCGCTGGCTGATTTCCCTGATTGCCCGAATGGAGATTCCGGTGACGAAAGTATTGGAGAAAAATGATTCACACCCCAAGGAAAATGCGAATGAAATAAAAGATGTGCTTGGAGAGCGCGTCATATTTGAGCAAAAGAGAGACAGAATTTTTGTGGATATCAAAGAAAAGGACAGCGTATTTAAAGAAATGCACGATCTTTTTCTTGGCAGTTCTAAGGATTACCTGTCAAGGGAGACGTTTCCCAAACAATTTATCCTCAAAACCTACAAGGAGAAGATGAAGAAGGCATCATTGTATAAAGAAGGTAAAAGTACGGGGTGACATCATCATGGAGTTTAAATTTTGCCCGTATTGCGGCAACCGGCTGCAATCCGTATTGGCAGGCCGTCGCAAAAGAATGCGCTGCAGCCCGTGCGGATGGACCTACTATCGGAATCCGACGGTCGGCGTTGCAGTAATCTTGATGAAAAACAACGAACTGCTTCTGGTCAAACGGAACGGTTCCTACCAAGGCATGTGGTGTATTCCCTGCGGGCATGTTGAATATAACGAAGATGTTCGGGCGGCGGCAATGCGTGAATTCAAGGAAGAAACAGGGCTGGATGTAACAGTGGGACCTGTTTTTGCCGTTCACTCCAATTTCCATGACCAGGAACATCAGACGGTCGGGATATGGTTTACGGGAACATATGCAGGGGGCAGGTTAAAGGCGGGGTCCGATGCCGACGACGCAAGATATTTCCCGCTGGACAATTTACCGCAAAACATGGCATTTCCAACGGATGTTTTGGTTTGTGAAATGCTCAAATCGGCACTATCCGGAATAGGCTGATCAAATAACGTATCCAAACACTTACTTAAAAAGGTGAAACATGACTCTTCAAAAAAAAATAAAAACCGACTTATCCGCTGCTATAAAGGCAAAGGATGAAAATAAAAAAGCCGCGCTCCGTGTGATCCTCGGGGAGTTCGGAAGGCTCGATAAAAAAGAGCTTTCAGATGACGAGGCCGTGAAAATTTTAAAAAAGTTGATCAAATCAGAAAAAGAAGTATTGGAACAAAAGGGTGATACGGGGAATTCAGCGTTTATAGAAATTGTCGAAAGCTATTTGCCCAAAATGGCTTCTGATGAGGAAATCTCTGCATGGATCCGTCAAAATATCGATTTTTCCCAATATAAAAACAAAATGCAGGCAATGGGTGTCATCATGAAGCATTTCGGCGCGACAGCGGACGGCAATGTGGTAAAAGATATTTTACAAAGGATGTGATCCCAAGGGGCAGACCTTTTCCCCTTCAGGATGTGCCGGTTTCGGAAAACGTTTCGATCACTTTTAAGTACATGCTTTTCGGATATAAACCGGTCAGTGAGTAAACATTTTTTTTGTTTTTGAAAAACGCCACATGAGGAATGCCGGTAATGCGAAATGAATTCGAAAGCTCCTGGTTTCGATCGACGTTGATCTTATAAATGCTGACCGTTTTGCCCTTCTCTTTGGCGATTTTTTCAAGAATCGGCTCAAGCTCCTTGCAAGGCGGACACCAATCCGCGTAGAAATCTAAAACCAGCAGGCGTTTTTTGGATTTTTCGAGGATCTTATTGAACTGATTCGCATCCTCTATGCTGTTGATGACAGATTTTTTAACCGGCGGCTGGGACTGATCACTGGTATCATTTTTGCATGATATTAAACCCATAGAAAAGATAATTAGTAAAACGGCTACGAGGGGACGGATGTGAAAAATGCCATGTCCGGATCTTTTATTCATGTGATACAACCATTGAAAGCATGTCTTTTCAGTGATTATGAGTTTTCATCATATGTTTTAGAGATTCAAAATACTCGACAATGATATTATTTGCAAATAAAAAACTATTGCGCGAATCAGCATGAAAAGTTTTCTTATCGGCTTTGGTATATTTTTATGCTTGATGCTTTTACGGGTGTTGCCTCTTTATGCCGACATTTATGTCTATGTCGACAATAACGGGGTGCTTCATTTTACAAACGTGCCCACTTTATCAAAAGATTATCGCGTCTACCTTAAGGAGCGGCCCCAAAAAATCTCGGCGTCATACCTTCCAGACCAGTATGATCGGGTTATTTCAGAAGCCTCCAAGAGGCACGGCGTTTCTTTTTCGCTGCTGAAAGCGTTGATCAAGGCAGAGTCGGATTTTAATCCGCGGGCAGTTTCAAGTGCAGGTGCACAAGGGTTGATGCAGCTGATGCCGGAGAACATCAAATCCTTAAACATAAAAAATCCCTTTGATCCGAGAGAAAATATCATGGGGGGGGCGCAGTATCTGAAACAACTGATCACGCGCTTCGGCGGGAAGCTGCCCCTGGCGCTCGCCGCTTATAATGCAGGTCCCGGGGTGGTCGAACAGTATCAGCGGGTTCCCCCTTTCAGGGAAACTGAAAATTTTGTGCAACAGGTGATGAAATTTTATACGCTTTTAAACAAGAGTTAGCCAAAAACTCGAGAATCTCTGCAAATGTGAAATATCAGAAATTCCCGATCAATCGAAGATCAGATTTTTTTCTATTACGGATCCTTTCCGGATAACCGCCTGTGTTTTGCCGTTGTTTTCGATGACAACTTTGCCTTTGACGGCGACATCGCTTTCAAACCGCACATCTCCTTTGATCGTGAGTGATTCACAATCGGTCAGTGACGGCACGCCATCGGAAAATCGTTCATCAAAGAAATCTATTTTGCCATAGTATTGCGGGTCCAGATCGATATGTATATCGGTGAATTTCGTCTCCGGATTTAACACTGGATGATCGTTGTCTGAAAAGATAAAGCGGTCGGACCGGATCGATAAAAGGTCATTGCATTTTTTTACGGGCAAAAATCGTGAGGGAGAAACTTTAATGGCGGCCGCATCTTCAAAGAGTGATATGGCGGCACCCATGGCAGTTTCGATCTGAAAGACTTTTGGACTGTTTTCATCTCTCGGATCAAGGGTCTTGGGGTTTCGAATCATCGGAAGCTTAATGGATCCGCTGTCTTGAATCATATCGTAAAGAACGTTAAGGTCGATCCATATGTTGTTGGTGTTGAATAAACCATAACGGTGTATGTCTCTGAATGCGCATATCTCGTTTTCCGGGCACTGGGCCGACTCTCGCAAAATCAATCGCCCGTCTTTGCGCCTTGCGATATGCCCGCCTTTGACATCCGAAGGCGTTCTCGGTGCGACTTCCATCATAAAGGGGAAACGGTTCTCAACAAAATAGCCCAAAAGCGATTCACTCAGTGTTGCTCCCAAATTGTCCGAATTGGAGATGAAAGCATATCGGAATCCTTTGTCGAGTAAGGTCTTTAATGTTCCGGATGTATATACGGCCGCATATATATCGCCATGCCCAGGCGGGTTCCATTCCAAATCAGGATTTACAGGCCAATCCGCCGGTGCAAAGTTTTCCTGAAGAACCTTCGGGAACTTGTTTTGAAGGAATAAAAGCGGCGAATCAGACGGCGTGATTTTCGACAGTGCCTCAAACGTTGTCTTATGGGTGCTGAAACTGTTCATCAAGGCCAGTTTAACATGGCGCTTTTGAGCCTGATTGACGATGATCTCAAGGAAAGTTTTACCATCCTTTACTGTAAGAAGAGATTTTGCCCGTGTAAGGCCCATGCTGGTGCCCAGCCCGCCGTTCAGCTTTATCATCACCGCATGACGCATGACATTCCGGCCGGCTTCGGCATATTCGTGCAAACGAGCGGCATCTTCAATATCATCCGAGGTCACCGGCATGATATCTTTATCGGATATGAGGCCGGTGGCGCCCGAAAGAAGTTTTTTATAATAATGGACGAACGTATCAACGACCACCGGGTGCAGGTTTGCACGCTGCATCTTTGCAATAAACGCCGGGAGATATTTGGGTATATCCATATTTTTCTGCATCGGTTTCTATTTTTTTTTCGGTCATATGGATTCAATCCAACCGGCCGGATCTTTGGTTCTTCCATATTGTATATCCGTTAATTCCTGGTAGAATCTGTTTGCCATTGGGCCGACTTCGCCGCCGCCGACGGTGATCACCTGGTCTCCATACTTGATTTCACCCACCGGAGAAATGACGGCTGCAGTACCGGAACCGAAGATTTCATCCAGTTTCCCGGAACCATTGGCATCCATCACTTCACTGATGCCGATTTTTCGTTCGGAAACCGGTATGTTCCACATTTTGGCCAGGGCGATCACCGAGTCTCTGGTAATGCCCGGAAGAATACTTCCGTTGAGTATAGGAGTAATGAGTTTACCGTCAATGACAAAAAAGATGTTCATAGCGCCGACTTCTTCAATATACTCCTGTTCTATGCCGTCGAGCCACAATACCTGCGTGTACCCCTGCTTATGGGCCTGTTCCCCGGCATAAAGACTTGCCGCATAATTTCCGGGTGTCTTGGCTTCACCGACGCCGCCGCGAACGGCCCTTACATGATGGCGGGTGACCCATATTTTGACCGGGTTGAAGCCTTCGGGATAATAAGCCCCCACAGGCGAGAGGATGATAAAAAATCGATACGTATGGGATGCGCGAACACCCAGAAACGGGTCGGTGGCGATGATCGTCGGGCGTATATAAAGAGAGGTCCCCGGAGCGCTTGGTACCCAGTCTTTCTCGATGTTCAACAGCTCTTTGAGTGCCTGGAGGGCAAAATTTTCGTCGATTTCCGGTATACATAACAGACGTGATGAATTGTTCATCCGTTTAAAATTATCGCCGGGTCGAAAGAGCTGTATGCCACCCGTTTCGGTTCTGTATGCTTTAAGTCCCTCGAAAACACCCTGGCCGTAATGAAGCACCATGGTGGCCGGATCCATGTCAATGGATGCATACGGCTCGATGCGCGGATTGTGCCACCCGTTTTGGGGATTATAATCCATGTTAAACATGTAATCGGTAAACGAGGTGCCAAAGCTGAGGTTGGCATCGTCGGGTTTGGCCTTTAATCGATCGGCTTTTGTAATGGTCAGTTTCATATTTCCTCCTATATAGGTGCCTTAGATCCCACAGATGCAAATCCGGTCGTATTTCGCGGGGTGGCGGTACGAGACCTTTGCAAAACGCCCCTTTTTGCCCGATTTCTGCGTCACACTCAAATTGTAATCCTCAAAATACTCAATGTATTCCTGCAGTTAAAATTTTCGCGTTCCTTGAACTCGGACAAAAATGAGCATTTTTCAAAGGTCTCGGTACCATAAAACGACGGCCGGCTTATTATTCGGAATACATCGGTTCATTTAAAAACTTCCCGCTGCAGCGAAAAAGAATAACCATAAATCCATGAGATTTAAAGGCTATAGCACTTTTTGAGTTGAAATCAAGATTTAAGTTGTTTTCAACAAGATTTTTGGCCGATACGGATCAACTTTTCATTGGTTGACATCATTTGGTCCTTCGGTTTATAAGGGCCAAAAGATAATGAATTCGTAAAAAGTCGAATTCGTTAAAATATGAATATGCATAAGGAATACACAACATGAAACCAAACGATCAGATGGCCGCCATAGCGCCTGTAAGACTGAAATTAGACAGCGACTTCAAATTTAAATGCCATAAAGGCGTAAAATGTTTTACCAAGTGTTGCAGGGGAATCAATATCATCCTGACACCCTATGACATTATACGGCTAAAAAAACGATTGCAGATATCTTCCGAAGAATTTCTCGCCATCTACACTGTTCCCCGGCTCTTGGAAAAAACGGATTTGCCGCTGGTGACCTTAAAGTTGCTGGATGACGATTTACAGTCGTGTCCATTTGTTAAAGATGACGGTTGCATCATCTATTCAGACCGCCCCACAACCTGCCGGTATTATCCGTTGGGGGTCGCTTCGCTCAGTCACAAAAAACAGGCCCGTGATGAAGGCTTTTATTTTTTTGTCCATGAACCGCACTGTCTTGGGTTCGAAGAAGAACAAGAATGGACCGTCCGTGAATGGCGAAAAGATCAGGGCGTCGATATCCATGATGAGATTAATGCCCAATGGACCGATCTTGTCGTAAGAAAAAGGACGTTTCCGCCAAATCT
>JAJDND010000192.1 GCA_022340885.1 Desulfobacterales bacterium
TTGGGAAGCTTTGCCAGAATTTCAAGGGCGATGGTTCCCTGGCCGGCAATAATCATGGGATCGTCAAACGGGACCACCGGGACAAGTCCCTCGGCAGCGGCCAGATCCCGATAGTTTTCTTCCGCTTCATCCTGGGATCGGCCCTTCACGGAAACCTTTGCCCCAAGTTTTCTGATGGCCGCCACCCTGCTGGAGGCCACATGTTCCGAGAGGCACACGACCGCCTTGGTCCCGAGCTTCCCGGCCACATAGGCAACCGCTTTGCCGTGATTGCCCGTGGAGAAAGTGATCACACCTTTTTGCCGCTGGGTTTCGCCGAGACTCAAAATCTTGTTCGCAGCGCCCCTGACCTTAAATGCCCCGGTCTGCTGAAGGGACTCCAGCTTCAGATGGAATTGCTGGGCGCCGGTTTTTGCAGCCAAATCCAAAGACGCTATCAGCGGTGTCCGCCGGATTACCGGTTTTATACGAACATGTGCCCGATAGACATCATGCAATGTCGGCATTTTATCCATAAGAACCCTTTTACCAGCAACCTACTTGTCACGGTCAGGTTGTACCGTGGGTGCGGTGACCGTATCCTCTCTGTTGATTACGGAGTTTAAAAACTGCCGGGTGCGCTCCTCTTTAGGCGTGGTGAAAATCTCCTGGGGAGTACCCGCTTCGATAATGCGTCCGTGGTCGAACATGCACACGCGGTCTGCGACATCCTGGGCAAAGCCCATTTCGTGGGTCACCACAAGCATGGTCAGGTCGTGCTCATCTGCCAGCTTGCGCATGACGTCGAGGACGCTGCCCACCATCTCGGGATCCAGGGCCGACGTCGGCTCATCGAATAAAATGATCTTGGGGCGCATGGCCAGCGCACGGGCGATGGCAACGCGCTGCTGCTGTCCGCCCGACAACTGTGCCGGATGCATGTTCTTTTGCGCCGTCATCCCGACCATCTCGAGCAGGTCTTCCGCCCGCTTGATCGCCTCCTTGCGCGGAATCTTCAACACGTGGATCGGCGCTTCGGTGATGTTGCGCAGCACCGACATATTCGGAAACAGGTTGAAAAGTTGAAATACCATGCCGACTTTCTTGCGCATCTTGCGCAGGTGGGCGTTACTCGCGGCAACTCTTTTTCCATGTTTTTGCTCGTGCCACAAGAGCTCTTCTTCGATATACACGACGCCGTCCTGGATATCCTCAAGGGTCATAAGGATGCGAAGGACCGTGGTTTTGCCCGACCCGGACGGACCCATGAGCACGACTTTTTCTCCCGGATACACCTCAAAATCGAATTCATTTAGGACAACATTGTCTCCGAACTTCTTGAGGACTTTCTCGAATCTGGCGATCGGTTTCTGTTTCATTTCAATGGAATCCCTTCTTTAGGCAGACGGCGCTCGATGTAACGCACCAGCACGGAGGATATCACCGTGAGAATCAAAAACAACCCCCCCACCATGCTGAGGGGGATCAGATACCGAAATGTGCGGTCCCCTATAATCTTGGCCACGTTCAGCACCTCCAGCACCGTCACCGCCGACAAAATAGGCGTGTCCTTGATGATAGAGATCAGGTAGTTGCCCATCGCCGGAACGATGCGCGGGATGGCCTGGGGGATGACGATATCCCGATAGATGCGCCGGGTCTGCAGACTCAATGCCTTTGCCGCTTCCCACTGCCCCTGGGGTATCGCCTCCAGGCCGGCGCGATACACTTCGGCGGTGTACGCGCTGTACTGAATCCCCAGTGCAATGGTTCCCGTCAGAAAGGCGGAGAATATGAGGCCATAATCAGGCAACACATAATAAACAAAATACACCTGCACTAAAAGCGGCGTGTCCCGTATAAACTCGATCAAAACCGCGGTGGGCCATGAAATGATTCGAAACGGCACCGCTCGCAGCAATGCTAATGGAAGTCCCAGGATCAGTGCCAGGAGGAATCCGAAAATCGTGGCCTTTATCGTCACCTCGAGACCGATCAGCAGGATCGGCAGGATCGACCAGGCAAAGGTCCAATTTGAGCTGAGATTCCAGGGAATATTAAACAGCATCACCGAACTCCTTCACGGCCCGAGGCCGTCGTCAAGATACGTTCCAGCCATTTCATAATTCCCGTCAACACGAGAGCCAGTAGAAAATACAGCAGGAGCGTGATCACATAGATGGGTACGGTCTGCAGGGTCTCGTTACGAATCGTTTGCGCCTTAAACGTCAGGTCGCTCAATGTGATCAGAGACACCAGCGCCGAGTCTTTCATGTTTTGAACGACCAGGTTGCCAAAGGGAGGCATCATTTCAACGACCGCCTGCGGGATTAATACCTTCCATAAGGTTCGACTCGGGGTGAAATTGAGCGCCTTTGCAGCTTCATACTGTCCGGTATCGACCGCCAGAATGGCGCCGCGAACCACTTCTGCGCCATAGGCGCCGATATTCAGAGACAGGGCCCAGATGCCGGCCGACATCGGAGACAGGCTCACACCGAGAAGCGGCAGGGCATAAAACAACCAGAACAACTGAACCAGAAGCGACGTGCCGCGAAAAATCTCGATGTAGCCATCAGAGATGATGCGCACCGGCCAAAAACGGCTCATCTTGCCGATGCCGAACGCAAACGAAAATATTCCGCCCATCACCGTTGAAATAAGTGTAACCCATACCGTTACCTTAAATCCATTGAGAAGGACGAGTATCATTTGTGTATAAGTCATCACCTTCTCCTCCCGAAGTAACCGGGCCTGCAGACAAGCCCACCCGAAACACACCTTAGTGCACCTTCTATTCGGAGCAACACCGCAGGCAGCGGAAACGCCGGCACAGGAAAATTCAAGAAACCGTCGCCCTCACATCCATCGTCAGAGCGACGGTGCGTCGCGGAACAGATCATTTATTTTTTCCCGCGCAAAGCTCCTTTTCGGTATACTTGTGAACCATGTCTACGGAGTGCTGGTCCAGTCCGTAGTGCTCCAGCGTTTTGGTCCAGAACGGCGTTTTTTGAACAGCGGCAAGGTTCTCGTTGAATTCCTTCAACAGCTGGGTGTCATGCTTATTAAACGTGAACCCGCCCCAACTGCGGATGGCTTTGCCGTTGATAATCGGATCGCTGAAAGGTTCGGCCTGCTCAACGCGTTTGCTCTTCATGGCCAGGCGCTGCACGGTCAATCCTGTTGCCGCGTATGCATCGATTCTCCCGGTCGCAACGGCAGACACCGCGTCGGTATTGGCGGCGAGCATGACCAGCTGGGAGCTCGGTAGATGAAGCGCCTGGGCAAAATCGAGCTGGTCGGCGCCCGAGACGATGCCCATCTTGAGATTGTGATGCTTGAGAAAATCCTGGTAGCTGTGAATATTTTCGGGGTTCCCCGTCTTGACCAAAAGGCCCTCGCCATAACTGGTGTTGGGCTCGGAAAAGTTGACCTGCTGACAGCGCTGGGGGAGAATGTTTTGCTCCGCCGCAACGATATCGACCCGGTCGGCTTTCAGTGCAGGGATCAGAGAACCGAATTCCGTTACGGTCCATTGAATGTCATCGATACCCATGCGCTTGAGAACCGCGCGAGCCACATCCGGGCCGAATCCCTCGGCCTTGCCGCTCGATGTCACGTACCCGTATGGAATCTCATTGGCGACCGCAATCCGGATGTAGCCGCGCTTTTTGATGTTTTTAAGCGTGTCAGCCGAAGCAGCCAGTGAAAGTCCGAGGGTCAGTATACTCACAATCGCCAGTTGAAAGATTAAATTCATCTTTTTTCTTTTCATTGTTGTCACCTCCATGTTGATAGTTTATGTTTTCTATACTCGGCCGCAGCCGGGCATATGCCCTATCCTAATTATTTTTCATGAACCACCCCCGTTATATGATGTTGTCTTCAGAAATCGCAGGTTGCCCGCATTTTCGAAAAATGCCATAGCACTTCTGACGTGCATTTCGACACCGACACCCAGTACATCTTCATCGATGTCGAAGCGCGGGTGGTGGTGCGGGAAACACGTTTTTTTGGCTGCATTTCCTGCGCCCAGAAAATAGAATGCAGAAGGAGCGCGAGCCGCAAACTCGGAAAAGTCTTCACCAGCCATCGAGACAAAGGAAATAATCTCCGGCGCCGGATTCAATTCATGGGCCGCTATTGACCTGATGATCTCGATCATTTCTCCATGGTTCACCAGCTTGGGATGGCCGTGCATAAAGGATAATTCATATCCGGCACGGTGGACTTTGCAGATATTCGCTACGATCCGTTCGAACCGCCTCTTCGGATTGTCTTCATTCTTCTCGGCCCCTTGAAACAGATATCGCATGGTTCCGGATAAGCTCACCGAATCCGGGATCACATTGGTTGTGCTTCCGCCTTCAATCTTCCCGAACATGATGATCGTCGGTTCCCTGAGCACATCAATCTCCCGCGTCTGTATGATTTGAACCCCCTGGATGATGTCGGCGGCGGCAAGGATCGGATCGACGGCGGTTTGCGGCGTTGCGGTGTGCCCGCCTCGGCCCTTGACGACCAATCTGAAATGCTCCATGGCCGCCATCACCGGTCCTTCTTTGACGGCGATTTGTCCGATCCCAATGGGCGTCCAGACATGCAGGCCGAGGCAGGCATCGACCCTTGGATCTTCCATCAGTCCTTGCTGGATCATGGCCAGTGCGCCGACATTTTCTTCGTTGGGCTCAAATACAAATTTAATGTTGCCTTTCAACTTGGGTTTTAAATCGGAAAGGATTTTGGCCGCGACCAGCAGCATGGCAGCATGGGCGTCATGCCCGCAGGCGTGCATCACTCCCGGATTGAGGGATTTATAAGGGACGTCGTTTTCTTCCTGGATCGGCAGGGCATCCATATCCGCCCGAATCATCAGGGTCGGTCCTGTCAGGTCTCCCCTGAGAAGACCCACGACCCCTGTCCGGTTCAGACTTCTCACCTCCAGACCGCAATCCGTCAGGTAAGATGAGACTTTTTCGGATGTTCGGTATTCCTGAAGGCCCAGTTCCGGATAACGATGGAAATCGCGTCTGAGTTCGACGACTTCCTCGATGTGTTCAGCGATTTTTTTGGAAATTTCCATCTTTCGTTCCTCACACCGTCGGCATGAAACCATCCGGGAAATTCCTCCGCCGGTCAGGTCTCCGGATTCTCTTCATTCCTTCACAAAAAGCTTGCGCGGAAAATTGGCGAAGGTTTCATGGCCGTCCTCTGTCACCCGAAACGCCTCGCTGACTTCGAATCCCCAGTCATCCATCCACATGCCCAAAATCATGTGAAACGTCATGTTGGCTTGAAGAATTGTTTTGTCTCCGGGTCTTAAACTGGCGGTATGTTCGCCCCAGTCCGGAGGATAATTTAATCCCATCGCGTAGCCGATCCTCGATTTCTTGACCAGGCCCGCCTTGGAGATAATATCGCGCCAGACCTTTTCGACCTCCTCGCACAACATTCCCGGCTTTATCGCATCCAAAGTTCCGTTGAGTCCTTCAACGACGACCTTTGCCGTGTCCTGCAGCTTTTGCGGCGGGTTAGACCCCAGATACAGAGTCCGAGCCATGGGGCTGTGATAGCGGTTGCGGCATGCCGAAAGTTCCATGTTGACGGCCACTTCATTGTCATAGGGTTCGTCCGTCCAGGTCAGATGGGCCGTCGAGGTCTTTATACCGGAGGGCATTAGCGGAACAATCGCCGTATAGTCCCCGCCGAAGTCTTCCGTCCCTCTGATCTGCGCCCGCATAATTTCGGCTACCGCATCGCATTCCCTGACGCCGGGGGCCACGACATCGATAGCGGTCTGCACCACCTTTTCCATGATCTTGCCCGCCTCGCGCATGAAATTGATCTCATGGGGCGACTTGATCAACCGAATCCAATTCACCAGCAGATTTCCGTCGATAAAAGAGGCATTGTACATTCCTTTTTTGAGCGCTTCATATCCGCGGGCGCTGAAGTAGTATGTGTCTGTTTCCGTACCGATTATTTTTTTGCCCCATCCGCGCTGTATCAGAACGTCGGCCACAAATTCCATGGGGTGGCGGTCTGCAATCTGGACGTAATATTCAGGATAGCCGATGATGTTATCTTTTCGCAGAAAGGATGTAAGGCGCGCGCCGGCGGCATCCATCTCGCGGCCCACCCATACCGGCTCCTCGCTGTCGAGGCTGATGATGACGACCTGCGGCACATAAAAAGACCAGCCGTCATATCCCGTCAGGTAATTCATGTTGGCAGGGTCTGAAACCACCAGCACGTCCATTCCCATTTCAGTCATACGCATTTTCGTCCTGTCTATCCGCTCCAGGTACTCCTCTTTTTTAAAAACGGTCATTGTCATTGGGCTCACCTTTTAAAAAAGTTCCTTATCAGGCCCGCAAGGCCGCGACACCGCGCGCAATGCGGGCGATTCCCTCCTTCAACTGATCCATGCCGGCGGCAAAGGAAAGACGTACATAGCCTTCGCCAGCCCGGCCGAAAATACTGCCCGGGACCACGGCCACCTTGTGTTCTTTAACCAGATATTTGGCAAACTCCCAGGAAGACCGTCCGGTCGAAGAGATATTCGGAAATGCATAAAATGTCGATTCCGGCTTGAGGCAGCTGATGCCGTCGATGGCGTTCAGACCCTCGTAGACCAGATGCCGGCGCTGATCATAAATGGCGACCATCTCCTGCACGCAGTCCTGGGGAGCGGTGATGGCCGCCAGGGCGGCCCTCTGGGACACGGCGGTCACCCCGGACACCATGTGCTCCATGAGTTTTTCCATCTCGTCGATAACCGCCTTGGGCGCTGCGGTGTAGCCGACCCGCCACCCGGTCATGGCATAGGATTTGGAAAGGGTAAATGCGGAGATGGTTCGCCCGGCCATACCGTCCAGTGCGCCGATGCTGATGTGCCGGTGACCCTCGTAGAGAATGTGTTCATAGGGCTCGTCCGACAACACCCAGATATCGTTTTTGACTGCCAGATCGGCAATGGCAAGTAAAATTTCTTCGTCCAAAATCGCTCCGGTTGGATTGGACGGGGTATTGATGATCATCAGCTTGGTCTTGCTCGTGATCGCGGTTTTTATGTCTGCCGGATCGACCTTGAAGCGGTTGGATTCATGCACGGGCACAGGCACGGGCACACCGCCGAACAAACGGATCTGCGAGTAGTAGTCATAGCCCGGATCGATGACGATCACCTCGTCACCGGGATTGAGCATATGCAGGCAGGTATTGAAGATGACCTGCATGGCGCCCACGGCCACGTAAATTTCGGTGTCCGGGTCGGCATCGATGCCGTTTTCAGCTTTGAGCTTGGCCGCAATGGCCCATCGAAGATCGGCAAAGCCTTTGGCCGGCGGATAGCGGGTATAGCCCTCGTCCAAAGCCTGCTTGGCTGCGTCGCGGATGAATTCGGGGGTATCGAAATCAGGCTGGCCGATGCCCAGGTTGACGACATCCGGGATCTCATCGGCCAGGGCAAACATGATGCGAATGCCCGACCATTCGACTTCATGGGTTCTGTCGGCCAGATAGTTGTGCGTTGTCATACACCTGTTCCTTTTTGTTTCCAGTCCGTAAAGACATACTGCCGGCGGTTATGTTGCCTCCGGCAACACCAAATCTGCTGCGCCCTTGGGAGATGTTTTCAATTCCGGTGCATGCTTTTGCATGATCTCCATGACGATGGATGCGATCTTGACTTTTTCCCGAATGAGATTTTCATGCCAGGCCTCGGCAACCCACGGCTTGTAAATGTCGCCCTCTGAGGTGCCCGGTTCGAATTTAAAATAGCACGGCGCAGCCACTCGGGCTATTTCGGGCGCTTCATAGGCTCTGAACATGCCGCCGAAGGAGTCGACGATAATCACATATACATCCAGCGGCAAATTGACCGCCTTGCGGATTGAGCCCAATATCGGCAGGGTGACATCCGATATGGGATTCATGGAGTTGGCGCCCAATGATTCGATCACCTTGGCGCCCGCGGCGCTGCAGTAGCCGCCAAACACGGAAAATTTGAAGATGGTTTCTTTGGGTATCATGCCTTGGGCGCGCATTTTGTTCAGAATAAAGAGCACGCCTTCGTCGTAAACCAGAAATCCCCGGTGCCCGGCCTCGATGTTGCGCATGATATCGGCAATGTGATAGGAAATGTTGTCCGATCCTCTCAGGCGAAAGCCCTGCATACCGCCTTCTGATGTAGAGATTTCCTTGGACCCCGGGTCCCAGCCTTTGCGGTGTCCCACGGTCGTGATCATTTCGATTTTCTCATCACGGGCCATGCTGGCCAGGGCTTTGAGTTCCTGGAAGTCGCAATAGGTGGACCCGCCCACTGTGGCGATGCACCGGTGGATGGTCACATTGCGTTTGCGGGCCTCGTCGATCATCGCTTCCATGGTTGAGGCCCGTTCCACGCCGGCGATCTCGATACGGAAGCTGGCACGGTCGGGGAATGATTGGGTTGAGGTGGGCAATTCATAGGCGTCGCGGCCGGGAATACCCTGTGTTTGCATGAATTCGCGAATCGTTTTCAACACTTCAGACATGATTTCCTCCGTTCCGGATGTTAAAATCTTCGCCTTCCTTGAATTTGAACAAAAATGAACATTTTTCAAAGGTCTCTTTCTGTAAGCCGGGCTGTCAAAAGTTCTTCAGTCGTCCAGCAGTTTTCTGAGCTTCGGCAATTCGCCCTCTACCATCCTGTAAGCGTGCTCCTCCTTAGGGAACGTCCCGTTTCGCGCATCCTGAGCATACTGCTTGAAAGCATTGATGGTTTTTTCTCCCAGGTTTTCGTATTTTTTGACAAATTTGGGTGTGAAGGCCTGAAAGATTCCCAGCACGTCGCTGCAGATCATCAGCTGTCCGTCGGCTTCCCAGCCGGCACCGATGCTGTACACCGGAATTTTCAGGGTCTCGCGAATGATGCCGCAGACCTCCGGAGGTACGGCTTCCACCAGCAGGGCAAAGGCTCCGGCATCCTCGATGGCCCGGGCATCCGCGATCAGATCCCTGGCTGTTTCCGCGGTGCGGCCCTGGGCTTTGAAGCCGCCCAGCTGGCCCGAACTTTGCGGCGTGAGCCCGATATGCCCCATGCACAACATGCCGCCCTCGGCAATGGCCTGGATTTGCGGGCACACGCGGGTGCCGCCTTCCAGTTTGATGGCGTCCACGCCGGCTTCCTTGTGAAACCGGCCTGCATTCAATACGGCATCGGGAACGCTGACCTGATAGGATAAAAACGGCATGTCGCCGATAACGAAAGTATAGGGCGCGCCGCGCCGCACGGCCTCGCTGTGCCAGATGCACTGATCCATGGTCACCGGCACCGTACCGCTGTATCCGTAGATGCACATGCCCAATGAATCTCCCACGAGAATCATGTCCATACCTGCCTGTTCGGCAAATGAGGCGGTCCAGTAGTCATAGGCGGTGATCCAGACCGCCTTCTGATTCTCCTGTTTCATTTTCAGTAGATCGAGACGTGACAGTTTCTTTTTTTGCATAATTCGTGTTCCTCCTTTGAGAAAGATACGGTCTTGGGTATGAAAAGAATGCGAGCATAGAGGGCTCGACTTTGAATGTCCCTTGAGAGGATTTGCTCCATTGATATTTAATGATTGAAATTCCAAATAACAAATCCGAAATATCAAACAAATCCCAATGACCAAAATTCGAAAATCTAAACAATCGCTTGTCCTCAAATGTTTTGGTCATTTGATATTAGGATTTGAGATTTATTTGCGATTTGGTGCTTGAAATTTGTAATTTTCAATACAAAATCTTACGATAGAGCAAAAGAACTCTGACCTAGCCCAAAGGACCAGGTTTTTTTAAAACTGAATAAAACAAATTGCATTATGAAGCCGGGGCACCGATCTGGCGAGATATTTGCCGGCACAGCGACCGCAGTTTCGTTTGAATGGCTTGTATTTTTTCGGCCGACATCCGCGAGACGGGTGCGGACACACTCATGGCATAGGTGGGTCGACCCGTGTAATCGAATATCGGTACGCCGACGCAGCGCAGGCCGAGGCTCAACTCCTGGTTGTCTACGGCATAACCGCGCTTCCGAACCCGTTCAATTTCAGCCCTCAACGTCTGCGGTTCCGTAATGGTTCTGGGCGTCATGGCCTCCAGCGTCACTGCGCCCAGATAGCCTTCCAACTCTACCTCAGGCAGAAAGGCCAGCACCGCTTTGCCCAGTCCCGTGCAGTAAGCCGGTGTCACCGCACCCAGACCCACATCGAGTCTGAGAATTTCAGTACTGTTGATCTTGTCCACATGCACGATGGCTTTGCCGTCCCAATGACCCAGGTTTACTGTTTCACCGAAAGCCGCTGCCGCTTCCTCCATGAACGGATGGGCGATGTGGCGAATCTCGAAACCTTCCAACTTTCGCATCCCCAGTTCCAGGACCCTGAATGTCAGGCGATATCGCCCCTCTTTAGTTTTTTCGACATATCCCAGATCCCGCAGAGTCGATAAAAATCGATGGCTGGCGGCCCTGCTGGTATTGAGGTAGGCTGCAATTCGGGCAGCGGACATTTCGTCGTTTGCGGCCAAATGCTCCAATATCCGCAATCCCTTGGCCAGGGACGAAACAAAATAGTATTTTTCACCTTTAGAAGGCATCGCGCGCCTCGACCCGCATCAATGGTTTCGTCTGCCTGCCGATCCCCTTCCGCATGAACGTCTCTCTATTTGTGACACAGTCTCTCTATATGTAACATCATAAGGGCGCCAAAATATCTTGTCAAGGCTTTTTCCAAAGCATCCTGATACAAATAATCAAGGCAAGTTCTGAAAAGCGTATGGGGGTGAGGATCGGTCTTCAGTTCAGCGCAATATCTGAGCTCACTATTCGATATCACATCATTACCTTCCGACCAGAATTGAACATATCACAATAACTTGGTATTCATAAAATTGGGTTTCTGGAAACATGAACGGAAATTAAAGAGACATCATTTTCGAGATACGTGATTGCGGTATCACAATTCCAATTGAAAATTGATAGTTGCAAAGTATCTGCTGTTTTGACAAATCCTATTCTACAAAGCACTTTCAATGTATCTCACAACCATAACCGGTAACTGGAATCGGAATGGATATCCGAAAAGCGCTCCTTGATTGATACTTACTTTAACTTGGTACCCATCTATATCAGAACGATCTACAATCCGATTACGCAGACGATCATTGAACGTAATCAAATACAGTCTGTAATTTTTTATCGTATTTTTCTCAGACTTGCCCTTGATACTCAATTAGGTAGTGAAGTGCCTGTCTTGCCTGCAGAAAACATCCTTTATTTTTTGGAGCTGCTATAATTGACAATAAATACAGAATTCTGCTATTAAAGTAATATATTACAATCGATGTTCAAAGTATGGGTCATCGAAAAATACTGTGCCCCGTGGCGGGGAGTGTTTGGTTTTAGTAGCCGGATACCGACCGGGGACTGACGTGAGTTTGTTTTAATGAAACTCCCTGTACATCTGGCTGTTATTAGAAGTCGACGGTACGAGGGTTCGACTTGACGGGTAATAAATGGTGACGGATTGAAACAGAATAAAGTCGATCTCAGACATGAACTGGAAGAGCGCCTCCGGTTTGAACAATTGATTTCTGATCTTTCGGCACGGTTCATCCACCTGCCGTCCGAGCGGCTCGACGACGAAATCGAAGTTGCCTTGAAACAAGTACTGGAGTTTTTTCAGGTTGACCGCTGCGGATTGCTTCACCTCTTGCCGCATAAAGACGCATGGGAAATTACTCATGTGGCCTACTCGGAACATAGCACGCCGATTCCTAAAGATACCGAACTTCCCCGATCGATCCACCCATGGGCATACGAAAAGCTGGCGATAAAAGGTGAAATAGTATCATTTACGAGTGTGGACGACCTGCCGAACGAGGCACATGTGGACAAACAAACCTGGATCGAATGGGGCATACTTTCCAATCTTGTCATACCGATTCTCACCAGTGAATCTTTGGTCCATATTATTTCCATCAATGCTATGCAAACGGAGCGCGTCTGGCCGGAGGAGTTCATCCCTCGACTGCAACTACTTGGCGAAATCTTAGTCAGCGCCATGGAACGATGCATGGCCGATCAATCCTTGAGCCAACACGCGGCGCGATTAAATCTGGCCGCGAATTCCGCTGGGGCTGGGCTTTGGGAACTGGATTTCAGCACCAACCTCTTTTGGGTCACTGAGCAGGCTCGGAAGATCTTCGGTTACCACCCGGAGGAAGTTATCAACATGGAACGTTTCGAAGCGTCGGTTCATCCCAACGATCTTGAGCTTATCCGACAGGTTCTCTCACGGGCAATGGGTGAACGCGAACCTGTCCACGTTGAATACCGGATACTGGACGGTGATGGCTGTTTGAAGTGGGTTTCATCCCGTGGACAGCCCTATTTCAAGTCCTCCGGAGAGACGGATCGCCTGATGGGTGTGTCCCTTGACATCAGCGAACTTAAACAAATGGAAGAGGAGCTTAATGAACGGCTAAAGGAGATCGAAAAATTAAAGCTTCAGCTTGAAAATGAGAATTTGTACCTCCGAAAAGAACTCAAAATGAAAAAGGGTTTCTATAAAATCGTGGGGAACAGCAAGGCACTCCAATCCGTGATTTTCGCGGCCAGACAGGTCGCCTCAACCGATGCTACTGTGCTGATTTACGGCGAGACCGGGACCGGCAAAGGGATGATGGCCGATGCAATCCATCAAATGAGCGCCCGCAAGGACCGACCGCTCATCACGGTGAACTGCTCAGCATTACCTCATAACCTTATCGAAAGCGAACTCTTCGGACGCGAGAAGGGAGCCTTCACGGGCGCTCATGCCAGGCAGGCGG
>JAJDND010000202.1 GCA_022340885.1 Desulfobacterales bacterium
CATAAAATGAAAAACAGCCGCCGCCCATGCCCCGACACCCAGCGCCAGAAACATGTAGCCGATCTGGCTGATGGTGGAATAGGCCAGCACGCGCTTGATGTCCTTTTGGGTCAAGGCGCTGAAACCGGCCAGCACCAGTGTTGCCGCACCGACAATGGCCACCACGGTCATCACAGCCGGCGCCAGGGTGAACAGCACATGGGTGCGGGCAATCAAATAGACCCCGGCCGTCACCATTGTGGCGGCATGGATCAGCGCACTGACGGGGGTAGGACCGGCCATGGCATCCGGCAGCCAGGTTTGCAGGGGCAGTTGTGCGGATTTGCCCACGGCGCCGCCCAAAAGGAGCAGGGCGGCAATGGTCGGCAAAAACGAGCCTGCAGGCCAGGCGCCCTGTGCCCGGATCATAAGCTCCTGAATCTGGAGTGTTCCCAATCGGTCAAAAAGCAGAAACAGGCCGACGGCCATGGCGGTATCGCCCACGCGGGTGACCACAAATGCTTTTCGTGCCGCATAGCCGTTCGCCGGGTCAGCATACCAAAAGCCGATGAGCAGATAGCTGCACAACCCCACGCCCTCCCATCCCAGATAGAGCAACAGCAGGTTGTCGGCCATCACCAGGATCAACATGGCGCAAACAAACAGATTCATATACGCAAAAAAACGGCTGAATCCTTCATCTTCGGCCATGTATTCCGCAGCGTACAGATGGATGAAAAAGCCCACGCCGGTGATCACCAGCATCATGGTCAGGGTCAGGGCATCCAGGTAAAAGGAGATACCGACTTTCAGGCCGCCCACGGCCAACCAGGACCACACGATCCGGCTGTAAGCGGGATGTCCGGGAAGGCCGTGCAAAAAGCCGGCGGCGATCCAGACGGTCAAAACCGCCGATATCCCCACGGTGCCGACACCGATCACGGCTGCCAGGCGCCGCGGCAGGCGGGCGCCCGCCGGCGCCAGAATCACGAACCCGGCCAGGGGCAAGGCCGGTATCAGCCAGAGCAATTGCACCATTTCAACCTCGCATCTTATCGGCCTGATCGGCATCCAGCGTGTGGATGCGATGATAGAGCTGCAACACCAGCGCCAACCCCACGGACACTTCGGCTGCGGCCATGGCCAATATGAATAAAAACATGATCTGCCCGTCGGGCCGGCCCCAGTGGAAACCGGCAGCGATGAATGCCAGGCCGCTCGCATTGAGCATGATCTCCAAACCGAGCAGAATGAAAATAATGTTGCGGCGAACGATGACACCCATGAGCCCCAGGAGAAAAAGAACGCCCGCTAAAACCAGCGCATGTGCCGTTGGAATGGTTATCATCGGTCATCTCCTTCGGGCGCCCTAAACGCTTCGGGCCGGGCCAAGTGATAGGCGCCCACCAGTCCGGTCATCAAGAGGATGGACGCCAATTCAACACCCAGTACATAAGGGCCGAACAATGTCCGGCTGAGCGCATGGGGCCCAACGCCGGCATTGACGGGGAAGGTACTTGAGCCGGCAGTCAGGACATAGATCAGCTCTCCCAGCAGAATCGCGGCCGGCACTGCCGGACCAAACCACATCCAAGGATGCAGCAACTGCTTCGGGCTTCGAATGGTCTGGGATTCCGGATTGAGCATCATGACCACAAATACGAAAAGAACCATGATGGCGCCGGCGTAAACGATCACCTCCAATGCAGCGGCAAAAGGCGCTCCCAGGAGAAAAAAGATCAGCGCCACCGACAGCAGCGAAACAATCAGATAAAGCAGCGCATGCACCGCGTTATAGTTCGTAATCACCATGATGGTGCAAATAACGGCAACGGCCGCCGCAATGTAGAATAAAACGTTCATATATAACTTTCCTTTTGTCGTCGACTCGACGATTTAACGAATCGACCCATCAACGAACGAACAAACCTTACGGCAATAACGTGTGCGTATCCACCGGCTCGGATTCGTTCTCGGCCTCGCCTTTGTCCTTTCCGGCGATGGCCAGTCCGGCCACACGATAAAAATTATAGTCCGGGTACTTTCCCGGCCCGCTGATCAAAAGGTCTTCTTTTTCGTAAACCAGGTTCTGGCGATCGTATTCACACATTTCATAGTCGGGTGTGAGCTGGATGGCCAGTGTCGGGCAGGCCTCCTCGCAGAAACCGCATAGAATGCAGCGGGAAAAATTGATTCGGAAAAATGCGGGGTATCGCCGGCCGTATCCGTCTTCCGTCGCCTGGAGCGCGATGCAGTCCACCGGGCAAGCCGCAGCGCATAAATAGCAGGCCACACAGCGCTCTTCGCCGTCGGGATCTCTTGATAAAATAATGCGCCCCCGAAAGCGCGGCGCCAGATACGGCTTTTGCTCCGGGTACTGAATAGTTTCAGGCCGCCGAAAGCTGTGGCGCAAAATCTCCCAAATGGTTCTTATATTACTCAGCAATAGTTCCTCCTCAACCCACTGCCAGCACGATCCCTCCCGTGATGATCAGATTCAGCAATGCCAGGGGCAGCAGGACCTTCCAGGCAAAGCTCATCAGTTGATCGTAACGAGGTCTGGGGAGAGATGCACGGAGCAGAATAAATCCGCAGATAAATACAAAGGTTTTGATCACAAACCACAAAATCGGCGGTAGAAAAGGTCCGAGCCAGCCGCCGAAGAAAAAGATGACGATCATCGCCGAAATCAGGGTGACGCCAAGGTATTCGCCGACAAAGAACAACCCGAACTTGATGCCGGAATATTCGCTGTGAAATCCCGCCACGAGCTCGCTTTCCGCTTCGGGCAGGTCGAAGGGCAGCCGGTGAGTTTCGGCAAAACCCGCAATGATGAATATCACCAAACCCGGAAACTGGGGAATGCAAAACCACAGGTTCTTCTGGGCTTCTACGATGTCGCTCAGGTTGAACGAGCCGGCAAGGATCACCACGCCCATCAACGCCAATCCCATGAAGACCTCGTAGCTCAGCATCTGAGCGGTCGCGCGAATGGCGCCCAGCAACGCGTACTTGTTGTTGGAAGACCACCCACCCAGGGCGATGCCGTAAACACCCAAAGCCGTCATGGCCAGGAAAAAAAGCAGACCGACATTGAGATCGCTTACCACAAAGCCGGGGGCAAACGGAACCACCGCAAAAGACATCAAAACGGTCACCACCAGCAGGGCCGGCGCAATGACAAACACCGGCCGGTCTGCAAAGGGCGGGATCCAGTCCTCTTTGAAAAAAATCTTGATCATATCGGCTGTCACCTGCATCAGACCGAAAGGACCGACGCGGTTGGGACCGCGACGATCCTGCCACAGGGCCAGGAGCCTGCGCTCCAGCCATATCAGCCCGGCGCTGGCGGTCAGCACGGCGGCCATGACAACGACGATAATGATGATTTGGCGAAGAATTGGGTTCATTAAACGGGTCTCATAAACTTTTCAAGTTAATCAGCTTTATTATTTCTCAATACTTCCCTTCCCAAGAATTTTGACCACCGCAGGCAGCACCATCTTCGGCACACCGGGCAGGCCGTCGGGCAGACCGGCTGTTCGTTCCGGCATCCCCGGCAGCAGCTTTAAGGGAAGAACCAGAGATTTCCCGCTGACCAGCAAGCGAACCTGCTCGCCGTCGCCGACCGGGGCATCTTCAGGACGCAAGGCCAGATATGGCTGAGGCGCCTGCCGGGCGACGCCCGGCGACGCCATGCTCAGTTCTTCACTGCCGAAAATATGGTGGATGGGCACCAGCAGGTATTCGTCCGCTCCCGGCAAAATCTCCTGCTCCGGCATGGCAAAGTACCGGATGTCATCGGATGCCGGCGGTTCGATCAACCGCCGGCCGGGATCTCCCCCCCGCAATGGCCCGCCGATTTCACTTTGAAATTTGTTCAGCGACTGTTCCGAATTCCAGCCCGGCGCCCATACCCGTGAAATGAGTCCAGCCGGTGGCCGGCCGTCGTAGCCCTCCATGGAAAAGGCCAGCGGCGCGTCTTCATCTGCCGGCGGTTTAGGTTCACTCACGTCAATGTCGGCATGCATGGCGGTTCGCCCGGTATAACGGTGCGATTGGCGGGGAAGTTTACCGCCCGGTGTCGGCATCGCGGGCTTGGGGTCCAGTCCCGCAACAGGCTGAAACACCGGCATGTCTTTGACCAGATCCGCCGTCAGGTTCTCCAGGCGAAGCCAGGATGAAGCGCCGGCATGGCCAGCCGCTTTCATCAACATCTGCAGCCAGCGCCAGCCGGCCCGAACCGCTCCCTTCGGGGGCATCACCGCGTATCCGCGCTGAGCGCGTCCTTCATTGTTGATCAAAGTGCCGGTGGCCTCGGCGAATGTGGCTGCCGGCAAAACGAGATGCGCCTTTTCAGATGTCGCGGTCTGCTGATGATCGATAACAATGATATTTCGGGCCTTTTGCAGCATGGCGTCTACGGCTTGGGCATCGGCCCTTCTGTACAAATCGTTTTCTAAAATGACGACCGTATCCGCCCTGCCCTCGTCGATCGCCTGAAACGCCGAATTCAGGTCAAGACCGCCCATCAATCTCAGTCCCAGGCTGTTGCATTCGGGAACACACAGGGCAAATGCAGCCGCGCTGCCTTTGCGGCCAAGATACCAGGCCATATTGGCGGCGGCCTCGATCAGCGCCGGGTTGCCGCAGCCGGTCCCGGCAACCAAAAGAGGTCGCTCGGCCTTAAGGAGCGCCTGCGCGATCTCATTGGCCAGTGCTTGCATGGCATCGTTTACATCGGGCATGGGGAAAACACTGGCATCCAAGGCGGCAAGCACGGCAAATCCCAGCCGGACCAGGTCATGGGGCGCAGCATAAACGGTACGCATGGCCTCATCATCCAATCGCGTCGGGTACGGCGTTGCATTAAAAAGGGCGGGGCTTTGGAGCTGGCCAATTTCCCGCACCCCCGCATCGTGCCATTCCGGAACTTGAAAGTCCGAAACGATCCGGACGGATTTTCCATAGCGCATTTGGCGCAGGTTGAGGGCCATCAAAGGGGCGGTTTGGGTCACGTCTTCACCCAGGACAAACGCCGCATCGGCCAGAGCGACCCCTTGCAGCGTCGCCGCGGGAACCGGGCCTCGCTGGAGAATGTTGCACCCGGTGCCGAGGCATTTGAAGTCACTGTCGGAAAGACCGGCATGAAACCGTTCGGGCCCCACCAGGGCGCGAAGGGCGAAATTGCTTTCCAGAAAGGCGCGTGGCGATCCGATGCCGATGACTTTGCCGGGATCGGCCAACATGGCGGCCGCCAGTTCCAGGGCCTCCGTTTCCATCATGAGTTTGGCCTCTTCCCTGCTCCCGGCCTGCCGCAAGGGGTGTCGTATACGCTGCGTACTGTTCACGAATTCGTAGCCGTATCGCCCCCTGTCACACAAAAAATACCCGTTGACCTGGTGGTGATAGCGGTTGCGTATCCGCCGCAGTTCGTCGTAGCGTTCGCCCGGAATCGTATTGCATCCCAGTCCGCAGTGCACACAAACCGACGGTGCTGTCTGCAGGTCCCACTTTCGCGTGAAATGGGATTTGAGCGATTTATCGGTAAAAACGCCCGTCGGACAGATTTCAACCAGGTTGCCGCTGAACTCGCTTTCCAGAGGACCGCTTTGAAAACGGCCGAAATAGACATGATCATGGCTCGCCAGGGCATTCAGATCGCTGCCGCCCGCGTAGTCTCGGTAAAAGCGCACACACCGGTAGCACTGAATGCAGCGATTCATTTCATGATTGATAAAAGGTCCCAAATCCTGGTTGCGATGGGTTCGCTTGGGGAAGCGAGAATGCCGGTAATTGTGACCGGTCATTACCGTCATGTCCTGCAGATGGCATTCTCCACCCTCATCGCAGACCGGACAGTCATGGGGATGGTTGATCATCAACCACTCGATCACGCTGGCCCGAAATTGCACGGCTTCGGGATCGTTGATGGAAATACGGGTCCCGTCGTCGGCCGGTGTCATGCAGGCCATGACGATTTCGCCCCTGGTGTCGTTTTCGTCCTTGAAACGTTTGACGGCGCACTGCCGGCAGGCACCCACCGACCCGAGGGCCGGATGCCAGCAAAAATACGGCAAATCAAAACCCAGGCCCAAACAGGCCTGCAGCAGATTCTGCCCTTGTTTAATTTTGTATGCTTTTCCTTCGATATAGATCGTTACCATGCACTATCTCCACGAGACCTTTGCAAAACGCCCCTTTTTGCCCGATTTCCGTGTTACACTCAAATTGTAATCCTCAAAATACTCAATGTATTCATGCGGTTAATCCCGACAAGGCGGGATCGCGTTCCGTGAACTTGGACAAAAATGAGCATTCTTCAAAGGTCTCTCCAGGGGCAGCTTTTCTCATGGATGTGGCGTTTGAAATCGTCTTCAAAATACATCAGCGCACTCTGCAACGGCTCCATGGCGCCGGGCGCCAGGGCGCAGAACGTACGGCCCAGAGTGATCAGACGGGTGTGCAGCCTGAGATGATCGATGTCTTCGGGTTTCCCCCTGCCCTGCTCCATAGCATTGAGTATCTTGGTGAGCCAGGCGAGTCCTTCTCTGCAGGGGGTGCACCAGCCGCAGGATTCCTGGGCAAAAAATTGCATCAGGTTGGCCAGCAGCCCCACGATACACGTCCGGTCATCGATGACCACGATCGTGCCGGTACCCAGCCGGCTGCCGGCCTCCTGCATGGAATTGAAATCCATCGGGATATCGAGGTTTTCCGCCGTCAGCATATCCGTGGATGCACCGCCGGGCAATAACGCCCGAAGCGTCAGTCCATCCTGCATACCGCCGGCATGTTCTTCCAGAATTTCCCGGATGGTAACACCCATGGGCAATTCCCAGGCACCCGGCCGGCGAACTTTTCCGCTGGCGCCGTAAATTTTAGTACCCCCGTCGGGAACGCGGCTTAAATCTTTAAACCAGACCGGTCCGTGGCGGATAATGTGGGGGACATTACAGATGGTTTCCACATTGTTGAAGGCCGTGGGTTTGCCCCAGAGGCCGACCACCGGCGGAAAGGGCGGTTTAGACCTGGGGATGGCCCGTTTGCCTTCCAGGGCGTTTAAAAGGGCGGTTTCTTCCCCGCAGATGTATCGCCCGGCACTCATATGAAGATAAAGTTCCAGATTGAAGCCCGAACCCAGAATGTTTCGGCCCAAATACCCTTTGGCACAAGCTTCCTCGATGGCCTGCTTCAGTCTTTGACGTGCCGTCACATAAGCCCGCCGCAGAAAGATATAGGCAATCCCCGCCTGGACGGCATAGGCCGCGATGATAATCCCTTCGATGAGCTGATGGGGATCCCCCTCCATGAGCAACCGATCCTTGAATGTGGCCGGTTCCATCTCATCGGCGTTGATCACCAAGTATTTGGGCTGCGGGACATCGTCGCCCATGGGCACGAAGCTCCATTTGCGTCCGGTGGGGAAACCCGCCCCGCCCCGGCCGCGAAGATTCGATTCCAGGACCAACTGGGTGACCTCTCCCGGCGACAGTTGAGTGAGGGCTTTTCGCAGTCCTTGATAGCCACCGGCTTTTTCATACTCAGCCAGGTTCAATGGGGTCCCATCGGGCCGGATATTTTGTGTCAGCGGTTTTTCCATAGGCAGCACTTTTATATTATCGTCATTATTTTTTTGATGTCTTGATTCACAGGATCGTTAAAGGATAAAAGCATTTCAATCATAGGAACCCAGGATTTTGTCGATTTTTTCAGCATCGAGGTTGACGTAAAGTTGGTCGTCGATCATCATCACGGGCGCCCGGTCGCACGCCCCCAAACAGACGTTGGGTAACAGCGTAAAGCGGCCGTCACCGGTGGTCTCGCCGAAACCGATGCCCAGCCGGTCTTTCAGGTAACTCACAATGGTGTCGTATCCCATTATCCAGCAGCTGACGCTGTTGCAAACCAGGATGACATGCCGGCCCACCGGTCGGCGGAAAATGAAATTATAAAAAGTTGCCACGGCATCCAGGTCCGTCGGCGACATCTCCAGTGCGTCCGCCACATGGCTCAGCACTTCATCGGATATCCATCCGCGATGTTTCTGAACGATTTTCAAGGCCTCGATGCCGGCAGCCCTTTTTATGGGATAGTGGCCTGCCACCACCTCGATCTCTTTTTTCTCCTGTTCACTCAGCATACTGCCCCTTCATGTTCAGCGGTCCACATCCGCCATGACATAGTCGAGATTTCCCAGGATTGCCAGCAGGTCGGGCACCATCAAACCACGACTGATGGCCGGAATGATCTGCAAGTGTGCAAAGGAAGGGGTCCGTATCCGCGCCCGATAGGCATGGATCCCGCCGTCGCTGATCAGATAATAACTGTTGTTGCCTTTTGTAGCCTCAACCCCCACACACGCTTCGCCGGGTGGAATCACGGGACCCCAGGTAACCCCTAAAAAATGGTGGATCAACGTTTCGATGTCTTTCAGTGTGTGCTCCTTGATCGGCGGCGTGGCCAGCGGGTGATCGGCCTTATAGGGGCCGCCCGGCATTTGGTTCACGCATTGCTCGATGATTCGAAGACTCTGCCGGATCTCTTCGATGCGCACCACGGTTCGATCAAAGCAATCGCCGCGCTGGGCAACGGGAATGTCGAATTCGAACTGCTCGTAACCGGAATACGGCCGTTTTTTGCGAAAGTCCCATTCCAGTCCGCAGGCCCGCAATCCCGGACCGGTCACCCCCCAGTCCAGCGCCTGGTCCAGGGTAAAGGCACCGATACCCTGAGTCCGTATCTTCAAGATGCGGTTGCCCATCATCATTTTATCATACGATTTCAATCTCTTGGGCATGGAACGAAGAAACTCCCGCACCAATTCTTCCCACCCGTCGGGCAAATCCTGGGCCACACCGCCGATGCGAAACCAGCTGGGATGCATCCGGCCGCCGGTAATGGCAGTGATGATATCGAAGATGCGTTCCCGATCGTTAAACATAAAAAAAACCGGCGACATGGCTCCGATATCCTGTACAAAGGTGCCGTACCAGACGAGATGACTGGCGATGCGAAAAAATTCCGCCAGCATGATGCGGATCACCTTGACGCGATCGGGAACGTTTATGCCGGCCAGTTTTTCCACCGTCAAAACATAGGGCAAATTGTTCATCACACCGCCCAGGTAGTCGATGCGGTCGGTGTAGGGAATGTAGGTGTGCCAGGTTTGGCGCTCGCCCATTTTTTCGGCGCCGCGATGGTGGAACCCGATCTCCGGAACCGCGTCTACAATTTCTTCCCCGTCCAGTTGCAGGGCAATCCGAAACACACCGTGGGTACCGGGGTGCTGAGGGCCCAAATTGAGAAACATCAGATCCGTGTCTTCTCGTCGGGCGGACAGACCGTACTGCTCGGGATGGAACCGCAGGGCATCTTCTTCACGCAGTTGCTTGTCCACCGGCAGTTGAAACGGCCCCATTTCCGTCGCCCGGGCAGGATGCTCCTTGCGCAGGGGATGGCCTTCCCATGTGGCCGGCAGCAGGATACGCCGAAGATGGGGATGTCCGTCAAAGGTAATGCCGAACATATCCCACACTTCTCTTTCATACCAGTCGGCCGAAGACCAGATGTCCCTAATCGAAGTCAAACAGGGATGCTCGCCTTCCAGAGGCACCTTGATGCGAATGTCCTGGTTGCGATCCGTTGACAGCAAATGATAGACCACCGTGAAATCGCCCTTTGGCTGATCTTGCCGATGATCTCGCCATCGCTCGTCAATGGCTGTTAGATCATAAAGCATCCGATACGGCCGGTCGATTGTATTTTTTAGATATCCCAGAATGTCGGGAACCCCATCGCAGGTGCACCAAATGGTCGGGATATCGTCCCGGGTCGGCTGCTCCATGAGAACGGTGTCATTAAATCGATTTCGCAGTTCATCGACAATGGGTGCTGGCTGATTCATGTTTGCATGACCTATATTCAGTGGAAGATTGTCGTGCGCACGCGAACGAACAAATTCATAAAATTATATGAAAAACGACTCTTTCCATTTCGCTGGATCAGACGGTGTCCGGCGGTCGCAGTACCGTTGCCTTTTGCCGTTCGGCCCGCCGGGTATCCCGAGTGGACGGCAGGGATGCACGCCGAACGCCCTGGGGACCGGCGATCCAGCTCAAGGGGCGCTTTTCTTTGCCCACCGCCTCACGGAGCATGGTCAAACCGTGCATGAAGGCCATGGGACTTGGCGGGCAGCCCGGCACATAAACATCTACCGGGAGAAATTTATCCACGCCCTGGACAACGCTGTAAATATCGTACATGCCGCCGGAGTTGGCGCACGATCCCATGGAAATGACCCACCGCGGCATCATCATCTGCTCGTAGAGACGCTGGATAACCGGCGCCATCTTTATAAAAGGCGTGCCCGCAATGATCATGAGATCCGCTTCCCGTGGCGTACCCCGAATCACCTCTGCGCCGAATCGTGCGATATCATATCGGCTGGTAATGCTGGTGGCCATTTCAACATAGCAGCACGAAAGACCGAAATTAAACGGCCAAATGGAGTTTTTCCTACCCCAGGCAACCAAATCCTCCAATTTGGATAAAATCAGGCTGCGCCCCACCGCCTCCTCAATGGTATCGGCTTGGGCGGAATTCGGTTTTATTCGGTTCATTCGCCATTTCATTGCAGAATTACTCCCCCCTACAAAAAGCAAACGTCTCATCGTCGCTAAACAACGCGGCTTAGCGTTTGCCTTTGATATAATTTTCCAACTGTTCGATGATCTCTTCTTTGTGTTTGATGATGGTGTTGACAATGTCGCCGATGGATATAATGCCGATGAGTTGATCATTTTTAAACACCGGCAGATGCCTCACCCGTTTGTCGGTCATCAGCTCCATACAGTATTCGACATCGTCATCGGGCCCTACGCGGATCACATCGGCGGTCATGATTTCACGAACCGGAACATCCTTGGAAAACCTTCCTTTCAAAACGATTTTTCGGGCGTAATCCCTTTCTGAAATCAAACCGACAGCCGTATCACCTTCCATGACCATCAGGGCGCCGACGTTCTTATCCGCCATTAATTGGAGTGCCTCGTAAACCGTGGCATCCGGTGAAATAGCGTAGACCTGTGTTCCTTTCTCCTGTAAAATATCCTTGACACATCGCATAAATCGATTTCCTTACCGGTTGTTTATTTATTCCAATGAATCCAATGGTTCCTTCCGCCGGTGTTTGGCCGTTCCCCAGTCGAGCGCACCGACCCGCCACAAATAGAAAAGTGCCAAGAAAAGAAAGCCGACAAAAATGAGAATCTCCGCATAGGCGACCCATCCCAGTCTCCGGGCGGCAACGGCCCAGGCAAAGATAAAAACAGCTTCCAGATCGAAAATAACGAAAAAGACGGCCATTAAATAAAACTTTACGTCGAATCGAATACGCGCCGACCCGGTCGGGATAATACCGGATTCATATGGGTCATCGGTTGTTCTTTCCTTGTGACGCTGCCCCAGCACAGCCGACAAACCGATCATAACGATGACCAAGACAACAGCGGCAAGCAGGAATACCAAAAGCGGCCACAGCATAAATGAATTTGCGATTTCATCTGTCAAAACAGTGCTTCCTCCGTGTTCACGGCGGTTCTAAATTACCAAAGTCTTCCAAACACAAGATTGATGTACCCGGTTTTCGGGTCGTTCAAATGACGAGAATTCCTTTTAAAAAATCAAATAATCGGGGTTAAAAAAATTTGAGGTCTTTATTGATGTGTGACGGCCGGGGATGAGTAACAACACATTAAACTCTCAATGATGAAACAGAAAGTTCCAACCGGCTTTTCTTCAAGATATATAAAATGATTATCAGAAGAAAAATATATTGTCAAGACCTCGCCATTCAGAAAGTTCGCGTCGCGTTTCGCCTTTCCATGTACGCCTACAGTCATTTCAAAGATTTATCAGTTACGGCATTTTTGCCCCTTAAGCGGTATTTCTTAAAAATAATCGGATCGATGTTGCTTCGCCCAGGAAAATGGTTCTTTCCCGATCCGTTTTCTAAAATTGATTCGATATGCGCTCACGTTTTTTTTAATTTTCAAATCAACAAAATCATTTTTCATCCATGGTTTTTCGTGTTATCATTTGATATTGCCTTTTCAAAAAACATATCATTTTGAACGTTAAAGCATATTCTGACA
>JAJDND010000204.1 GCA_022340885.1 Desulfobacterales bacterium
TTGTTCGGCAAGGATTTCCATGCGGTTGCCGGTAAAAATATTCAGGCCGTTCATCTGATCCACACCTCAGCAAAAATTATACTATAATGATTTTTAAATAGAAAGAGATTTTCAATTGCAAGCCGCCCGGTCTGTTTTTAAATTAAAATTTATCGGTGCCCGATTCAAAGACGCTAGAAGCCATCTCAAAATAAAGATTTTGGTTCAAAATCAAGGCGGAGCCGAGTTTTAACCCGCAGTCATACTCCAGTATGTCGAGGACTTAAAACGAGGTTCCAACGCCGAGTTTAGGCCAAAAGATTATTCTGAGATAGCTTCTAAACAAACTTCTTGACTTTACTCCCGTTTTAAAATTACCTGATAGGGCTGTCCATGCAGGAATGTTCAAAAAAAACATGCTTAAGATTCAACGTGTTCAATACCTTTTAGGGTAGAAATGATCCGAAGCAGAACGATAACAATTATCATCGTAATCGCAATATTGCCGTTTATTTTCACAGAAAAGCGGTCGGATGCCAAAACCGTGACCGATCAAATGGGAAGACGTGTTACCGCTCCGAACAAGCCCGAGCGTATCGTCTCTCTTGCCCCGAGCATCACGGAAATTATTTTTGCCCTGGACCAGGGACACCGGCTGAAGGGGGTGACGACCTACAGCGACTTTCCTTCCGAGGCTCAAAAACTGCCGAAAGTCGGCTCATATGTTCAACTTGATCTAGAGAAAATAGTGGCGTTAAAGCCTGATTTGTGCATCGCCATTAAAGACGGAAATCCCATCGCCGTGGCGCGCCGTCTGGAAGCGTTGAAAATACCTGTCTATGCCGTTAACCCCATAAATCTGAAAACGGTCATGCAAACCGTTCAGGAAATCGGCGGACTGTTAAATGTCGAGAAAAAAGCGGATAAACTCGTTCAAAACATGAGTCACAGGATTAAAAAAGTGACATCCCTGGTTTCACAAACTGCATATCGGCCCCGGGTATTTTTTCAAATCGGGGTTTCACCCATTGTGTCCGTAGGAACTCATACATTCGGCAATGAGCTCATCGTTCTGGCCGGCGGGAAAAACGTCGCTCAGGGACCCATTGCTTATCCACGTTACAGCATAGAACAGGTTCTGGCGCTTTCACCGGAGGTCATTATTATCACGTCCATGGCACGGGCCGCTGTATTTAAGCAGGTCAAGGCGCAATGGAACCGATGGCCGAGCCTGCCGGCGGTCCGCAACCATCACATTTATGTCGAAGACTCCAATCTCTTCGATCGCCCGACGCCGCGCCTGGTAAACGGTTTGGAATTAATGGTCAGGCTGATTCATCCCGAACTTTTCGAGGGGAACAGATGATAAACGCTAAACCCATTTTGTTGACACGCCTGATGATCATCTCATTCCTCTTGCTGATGGTTCTGGTGGCTGTCATGCTTTTGGGTATTTCCGTGGGGCCGACCCAAAGCACGATGCGCAATGTCCTTCAAACCATTTTTGGGATGCACGCCTCCGACGCCATGCTGAACACCATTATCTGGAAAATCCGGTTCCCCAGGGTACTTCTTTCAGCCTTGGTGGGCGCGGCACTTTCCCTGGGCGGACTTGTTTTTCAGGCCCTGCTTCGCAACCCCCTGGCAGAGCCTTATATTCTGGGGATTTCAGGCGGATCCGCAATCGGGGCTATTATCGGTATACTGATGGGCTTTTCAAGATTTCCGGGGGTGAGCCTGACCGCTTTTACCGGCAGCATTGCCACCCTTGTTCTCATACTGGCCATGTCTTCCGGACAAACAATCCTTAAAAAGGATGCGCTGCTTCTTTCAGGGGTAATGGTAAATGCCTTTTGTGCGGCAGTGATTATGTTTTTGATTTCCATGACCCAGGATACCAGACTCCACAACATCATTTTCTGGTTGATGGGGGATCTCTCCCTGGGAGATATGCGACAAGTCGGCATCCTGGCCGTCATACTGCTGCCCTGTTTTGTCCTTGTATTCTGGCTTTCCAATCCGATGAACCTGCTTCTCATGGGAAAGGAATTGGCCCAGACAATGGGCGTGAACATAAAGCTCATTACCGTTACGCTTCTGGTGGCAACCTCGTTTATGGTCAGTGCAACGGTATCCTACTGCGGTCTTGTGGGATTTGTGGGTCTGGTCATGCCCCACCTGCTTCGCCTTGTCTTCGGGCCGGATCACAGGATTCTGGTGCCGGCCTGCGTACTTGGCGGCGGCACTTACCTGGTGGTTTGTGACATACTGGCGCGAACCCTTCCAAAACAAGGAGAGATACCCGCCGGTGTCATCACCGCCATGATCGGCGCGCCGCTCTTTATCTATTTATTGAAAAGAACCGCCAAATGAATACCGCCATCGACGTCAAAAATCTGAGTCATTCATTCGGGGAACATCTCGTTCTGAAGAATATTTCCTTTCAAGTTCCCACCAAGGATTTTTTTATCGTGATCGGCCCCAACGGCTCGGGAAAAACCACATTGATGAAGGCCCTGTCCGGCATTTTAAAGCCTCAAGCGGGCCGGTTGGAAATTCTGAATCGCCCCATCGATCGATATCAGCGCAAGGCATTGGCCAGAACCATTGCTTTTGTCCCTCAGATGCTGTCCGCTGATTTTCCTTTTACCGTCTTCGAGATGGTGTTGATGGGACGTTCTCCTTACCTCGGCATTCTGGGGCTCGAAGAAGAAGAGGATATGGAAATCGCCAGGCAGGCCATTGCTTTTACCGGAATGGAGAATCTGGCCCACCGGAAATTGGACCAATTGAGCGGCGGAGAGCAGCAAAGGGTATTTATTGCAAGGGCGATTTGCCAGGAACCCGACGTCATCCTTTTGGACGAACCTACGGCATCTTTGGATCTTGCCTACCAGGTTCGTATAATGGATTTGATGGAGCGTCTGAAAAATGAGAAAGGTATTACCGTCGTCATGGTATCCCACGACGTCAATCTCGCGGCCATGTATGCCGATCACCTGCTTTTGATTCACGACGGTCAAGTCTTGTGCCAGGGACTTCCGGATGAAGTACTCACTTACAAGACCCTGGAAGAAGCGTATGGATGTACACTTTTAGTGGATGAGAGCCCCCTTGGCAAATTTCCGCGGGTGACGCTGGTACCTAAAAAATATATGATTAAGGAGTGATTTGTGATAGAAACAATTCTTGTGATCGGCGGATGCAGAAGCGGCAAAAGCAGACATGCCCTGCATTTGACGGAACAGGTTCCCGGGAAAAAGATCTTTATCGCAACCTGCATCCCTCAGGACAACGAGATGGAGCAGCGTGTGCGGCACCATCAACAGCAAAGAAGCGACACCTGGAAAACCATCGAAGTTCCGATTCTTTTACCCGAAGCCATCGACACATACGGGGTAAAGGGAAACGTGCTCCTGGTGGACTGTCTGACGCTCTGGATCAACAACCTGATCTTGCATGAACAAGATCTCACAAAGATCGATACCCATATTGCAGCGCTCACCCGGTCCCTTGAAAAAATCGAATGCCCGGTGATCCTGGTTTCCAACGAGGTGGGATGCGGCATTGTCCCTGAAAACGATATCGCCCGGCGGTTTAGAGATATTGCGGGATTCACCAACCAGAAAGTGGCGGATGCCGCAGACCGCGTCATTTGGATGGTGACCGGTATACCGGTAACAGTGAAAGTGCCTAAGGTGATTTAAAGTGCCTGAAGTTATGGTGGGGCAGGCTTTCCAGCCTGCCAAACGGATCGACAGGCTGGAAAACCTGTCCCACATTATGCTGCAGTGATTTTATATAATTGGCAGAATTCCTTGACTTTAGCTCACTTTAAACTTCAGCTCACTTCAAAGAAACAAGGTTTTTTGTGGCGGAATGAAACAGCTACTGTCGGCATTACAGTTTTTAACCATCATACCTTTTGGGCAACCAGCAGTTTATGAGCCAAAAGGCATGATTCCTTTTTTCCCGATCGTGGGTTTAATCATCGGTTTGCTGGTCTCTGTCTTCGATCAAATGGCGTTGATCTTTTGGCCGGTTCAGACGACCTCAATTCTTGATGTTGTACTGCTGGCTGTTCTTACCGCGGCACTTCATATCGACGGTCTTGGAGACACCGCCGACGGACTTATGGGACATCACAGCAGAGAAAAGGCGCTGGAAATCATGAAAGACAGTCGGATCGGCGCCATGGGAATTGTGGCCATCGTTTGTACTTCTGCCGTCAAATGGGGAGGCATCCTGAATCTTCATGAACATCGGATGCTGTTACTTGTCCTTGTCCCCGCCTATTCCAGAAGCGCCATGATTTTCGGTATCCGCTTTCTGGAATATGGAAGACCGGACGGCGGCACCGGGTATGATTTTTTTGACGGGCCCATCAAACGACCCGCCTTCCAATGGCTGCTGATTCCGGTCGTCGTCTCGCTCTTTCTCGGATGGAAAGCAATCCTGTTAAATATTTTCTTTGCGCTTACAACCGCCATCATTATTCTATATTATAAAAAACGCATGGGATGCATCACCGGCGATATGCTGGGTGCCATGACCGAAGTTATCGAATCGCTCCTTTTTTTATTTCTCTCGATATGATTACATCAAAAAGTCGAGGCGTGCCGGTTAAATTAACTTTAGCTCACTTTAAACTTTAGCTCACTTGTAATTTTTCATGTACCCTTCCCTGCCGAAATCTTATAAAAACGCATTTCCATTTAAAATTGCGACCACTTCTTTCATATATCCGGATCATTATGCCAAAAATATTGATATGCTCGGCCCATATCTGGACGAAATCGAGCTGATTTTCTTTGAAAGCACGCCGAGCAGCCTGCCGTCAAAAGAGACAATAGGCATCCTTTTGTCTTTAGCAAATGAATATGCCCTTTCCTATAATATCCATCATCCGCTGGATATATCCCCGGGCGCTCAGGACCGATCCCGGCGAGAATTTGCCATCGAAACGATTCAACAGATCTTCGATCTTACAGCACCCCTCTTTCCGTCCACGCATACCATCCACCTGCCGTATGAGGGGGGCGATTTTGAAAATGAGTCCCTGAAAAATTGGCAGGAAAATGTCTGCCGCAGTATGGAAAAACTGCACGGATCCGGCATCAGCGGTAAAATGATATCCGTCGAAACCCTGGATTACCCGATCCAATGGGTACAAGACATCTTGATGGATTTTAATCTTTCCATCTGCATGGATCTGGGACATCTGATTATATACGGATTTGACATGAAAGATGTTTTTAACCGGTATCATAACAACACTTCAATCATACATCTGCACGGCGCCAACAGTGGACGAGACCATCAGGCTTTGGATCTTTTATCAAGGTCGAATTTAAAAGCCATTCTTGAAATATTGAAACGTTTCAGGGGTATCGTATCCTTAGAGGTTTTTTCTTATGATCATCTGCTGGCCTCATTGAACTTTCTCGAAGAAGTCTGGACGAGACGAAACATTTAAATTTCACTTTTTTATTTTTTTCTTGACATTCAATCCTTTTTTTCTTTATGGAAGCGGGTGTTCGGATGCTCGTTATGAGCTTAATAGGGAACCCCGTTAAAATCGGGGACGGGCCCGCCGCTGTAACCTCGCCTTTTTCCGAGTTTAATTTGTAACGAAATTTTAGGAAAATGGAACCCTTTCGGCCATGCGCGCCACTTTTCGAGTCTGAATGGGAAGGCCGCTGAAGGGGCGGGGAAGTCAGAAGACCTGTCCGAACAAAAGGCATCGAAACCTTTGAAAAATGCTGATTTTTGTTCCAGTTCAAGAAAGGCGAAAATTTTAACCGCAGGAATACATTGAGTATTTCGAGGATTGAAATTTGAGCGTGACGCAGAAATTGGGCAAAAAGCGGCGTTTTTCGAAGGTTTTGTTGAAACCTTCGCGGACCGAAGGTTGCCTTCGCCGGATCTTGAGGATAAAAATGGGACATCCCCGGATCGATTAAAATCGGTCCGGGGATTTTTTTTGCCTGGGCCCTAAATTTAAACCCGGTTGAAGGGTTCACGGTTCTAAGTTATAGATCATTTTTTATTCAGAATTTAAGATGGTTAGAACTTTAAAAGGTTGGAAGGTCTGAGAAAGGCCGACCTTCTTTGCTTCTCACCTTCTGACCTTTTCTTCTTGCAACTTTCTGTCCGTGATCATGACCCTTGAACGCTGAACGATGAACCCGGAACCGCTCAGTTTAGGTAAGGAGGATAAGGATGAAAAGATGGATGGGCTGTATGGTTATTTTACTTGTGCTGATACTCCCTGGATTCGGTCAGGCAGAAGATGAAAAAAAGAACGAACCTCCTGAAGCTACCATGCAAGAGGTGGTGGTCACCGCCACCCGGCAGGAAGAAAAAATCTCATCTGTACCGGCAAACACCACCGTCATTACTGAAAAAGACATTAAAAACTCGACGGCATATGACATTCCGGATCTTTTAAGAAACCAGGTCGGCGTTCATGTTAACGATATTGCCGGAAATCAGCGAAATTATACGGTCGATCTTCGTGGATTCGGCGAAACGGCAGGATTAAACACGCTGGTTCTGGTGGATGGAAGACGGATTAACGAGGCGGATTTGAGCGGTACGGATTGGTCCCTGATTCCCCTGGACAGGGTAAAGAGAATTGAGATTGTCAGAGGCGGAAGAGGAACTGTTCTTTACGGGGACAATGCCAGCGGCGGTGTGATCAATATCATTACAAAAGAAGGGCAAGCATTTAAAACCGGCGCGGAAATAGACGGCGGAAGCTATGACACCTTAAAGGGCAGCGCTTTTGTCAGCGGGACCCAACGAAAGTTGTCTTATGCGTTGTCGGGCAATTATTTGACATCCGATGGTTATCGGGATAACAGCGGGACCGAAGCCAAAGATCTGGGGCTCAATCTGGGATATTTTCAAAATGACAAGGTCAAGTGGCAACTCAGCAGCGGCTTTCATAAAGACAGCACCGGACTTCCCGGGGCCATCAAGACCAGTGATTTTGCAGCCGGCGTATCGAGAACCGATACGCTCTATCCCAATGATTTTGCCGATGTTGAGGATTATTATGTCATGGGCGCCCCTGTTTTGTTTTTCCTGACCGACAGTGAATTTAAAGCGGACATCTCATTCAGGAAAAGAAATTCTTTAGCTTTTGCTTCTTTTGATGCCGGAAATTTTACAGGGGACACCAACATCAAGACGTTTACCGTATCCCCTCAAATTATTTTAAAAGAACCGCTGTGGGGGCTGGATAACCGATTGATCGTCGGTTTCGACTATACGGATGTGAATGAGGACATCACCAACACGTCTTTGTTTTTCGGAGCGGTGACCACAGGAATATTTGATCTGAAAAAGAAAAATTACGGCTATTATATCCACGATGAAATCAGGCCATGGGAGAAATTTGCCGTCTCCGGCGGATACCGGTATGACCGGGTAGAATTTTCATTTAGTCCGAGCACCCCGGACAGCGAGACAATGGATGGAAACCTTTTTACGGTAGGTCTCGATTATAATTTCTATCAAAAATCATCCGTATACGTTAGCTTTTCTCGCAGTTTCAGATATCCGGTTTTGGATGAACTGTTTGACTTTTTTACAAATACAATTAACTCCACGCTGATTCCTCAAAATTCCGACGATTATGAATTTGGGATTCGGCATTATTTCACGCGCACGCTGTTTACCAATATAAATTTTTTTCGAATCGACACGGAAAACGAAATAATTTATAATCTCTACAGCTTTGCCAATGAAAATCTTGACGGCAAAACCCGTCGAGAGGGGTTTGAGATTTCCATCACCAAAAGTTTTGACAAGGTGATGTTGAAGGGCAATTATACATATACGGATGCAACCATTCAAAGCGGCCAATTTGCAGACAAGGCTTTTCCGAATGTTCCGAGACATCAAGCGGCGCTCACCGGTCTATTTACCCTCGGTAAAGGGTTTACACTGACCGTTGACGGAAACTACGTGGGAGAACGACCCTTTATCGGTGATTTTTCCAACAGCTTCGAAGATCAGAAAGCTTACCTGGTGGTGAACACAAAACTCAAGTACCAGTGGAAAAACTTCACGGCATTTTTAAATATCAACAATATCACGGATGAAGAATACTCCGAATACGGAGCCCTGAGCACATACCCGATAGTTCAACCGGCATATTATCCATCGCCAGAAATCAATTTTCTCGCCGGGGTTTCGGCTGATTTTTAA
>JAJDND010000207.1 GCA_022340885.1 Desulfobacterales bacterium
ACAAAGAGGCTGACAGGCGTTGCATAGGAAGCAGCAAGGTCGCTGAATGTCACTTCTACGGCTTTAGCGCCAACTTCCTGGGGGGTTTGCCAGTCGAACCTGAAATGAACGCCTTCTCTTTGCGCATCGGTGGTAATGACCGGGCGGTCCAGCGGCTTCAGCAGGCACGCATCATCACCGGGATCTGTTTTAAGATACGGGCTTGCAGGCATGTCTCGAATCAATCGATGGATCAAAGCAAACTCGTCATCCCAGGGCAAAAGGACTGCCGGAGGGGGCGTGCTTCCGCAGGCCGAGGCGACTTGCACGGCGTTTCGAAAAGGGTCCTTGGCCCGGGTAATAAAGCTGATAACCGCAACGCCTGCAGCCCCCTGTTGAATACACGATGAGGCGGTGGCTTGATCGATTCCCCCGATCGCAACCACGGGAACCGGCGATGCCGATACCACTCTTTTTAATCCTGAAAGCCCGATGGCATTTTTGGCATCTTTTTTTGTTCGGGTTGAAAAAACCGGACCTGCACCAATGTAGTCGCATGCGGACAGATCCGAATGATAAAGTTCATCCATGTTGGACACGGATTTTCCGATGATGGTCCCGACTCCCAAAATTCGTTTTGCAAGAGCCGGATCTTCATCTTCCTGTCCCAAATGAATGCCGTCCGCGCAAACCGCCTTGGCCAGAAGGATATCGTCGTTGATGATAAAAGGAATGCTGTTGCATTTGCAGATGTTCCTTATGGCGGCAACTTCTTCGAAAAACCGGGAAGAAAAGGACTTGTTCCGGTATTGTATGAGGGTTGCTCCGGCCCGAACGGCGATTCGCACTTGTTGTATGGGGGAAAAGCCCGGAACATCTTCTTCGGTTATGAAATAGAATCGCAGCGCGCTTTTTAATTGATTAATCGGCATCGATGGTATAGTTCACAAATCAGGTAAAATGTTGAAAACAAATTAGCACAAATCAAAGTACTTGCAAACCTTAAACGCGAATATCACAAATTATACGAACCGTTTTGATTGACGACTGCATATGATGATGCACCCGGATCTCCGCCTGCGCGAAAATAAGTTTACCATTGATCCCGAACGTGTTGCCGGTTTTATTGCTGACACCCAAAAACAAAGCGGTGAAATACCCTGGTGCAAGGGTGAAAAAACAGATCCATGGGATCATGTCGAGGCTGCGATAGGGCTTGCCATCGGTGGATATATCCATGAGGCAAGACGGGCATACCGGTGGTTGGCGCAATTGCAGCTCGAGGACGGAAGCTGGTATGCCGCGTATGTCAACGGCGTTCCCGTGGATAAAACACGGGATACGAACTTTTCAGCCTATATTGCCGTCGGCGTCTTTCATTACTACCTCATTACCGGTGATGTCGGATTTCTGAAGGAAATGTGGCCGGTCATCCGATCGGCTCTGACCTTTGCCCTCGACCTCCAAGGTCCCGGAGGCGAAATTTATTGGGCAATAAGCCCCGAGGGAAAAATCGATCCCACAGCACTCTTAACCGGTTCAAGTTCCGTGTATATGAGCATTAAATGTGCGACAGCCATAGCAAAACTGCTCAACATCCCCCTTCCGGAATGGCAAGCGGCAATGGTACGGTTGAGACATGCGCTGGCAAGCTGCCCGGATCGATTTGACAAGACCAAATTCCGGTATTCAATGGATTGGTTTTATCCCATTTTGTCGGGTGCGGTCTCAGGGATTCGGGCCAGGGAGCGAATCGAAACATTCTGGGATACATTCGTTATCGAAAAAAAAGGTGTTCGCTGCGTGTCGGACCGCCCCTGGGTGACGGTCGCAGAAACCTGCGAGCTTTCCCTGGCATTGTCGGCCATGGGAAATACGAATCTTTCGGAAACGGTCTTCGGCTGGATTTGCAGCAGAACCAACCCGGACGGGTCATACTGGTGCGGGTTCACATGCCCGGACATGATTGTCTGGCCCAAATACAACAGCACATGGACCAACGCTGCTGTTTTGATTGCAGCGGATGCCATATATGAGCTCACGGCGGGGTGTAAGCTCTTTAACCATAGGTTCTGGAAGAGACCTTTATGAATGTCCGAGGGTATGCCTCAGCGTGCGATCTCCCTTGGGTGTGAGGTAGAGCAGCAGTTTGTTTTCCTTGCTCAGGCGCTGCTCGACGAACCCTTTTGCCATCAGCGATGAAAGTGTTTCATTGATTTTTTCATTAGCCAGATCCGGATCCTTCAACAGATCCACAAGACTGGTGTGCGCATGTTTTCTCATGACGATCGACCGCAGTATCTTGAGTTCACCGGACTGTATTGGATCTTTGCCAGTTTTATCTTTTTTGAATTCCTGCCGGGTCGTATCAAAGCCATATTCTGTTCTAATCGGAATGACAATGGTATTTTCTTTTTTATCTTTTTCAACGTCCTGTGTTCGTTTGATAAAAATAATCTCTTTAAAGCGGCAGGCAACAAATGCGAAAATAAGGCAAACACCGTTAAAAACAAGGAGGTTGACCGGACTCCTCTGAGCCTGGGCCAGCAGGTCGCTGGAGATGATTTTCAAGAAAAGCGGAACAGTCAGGGCGGCTGAAATTCCCAATAAGCAGTACCTGAAAATCGCTTTCCCAACAGGCAGCCTCTGATTTTCCATTAGAAAATAGCTGGCTGTTCCTGCGAGTATTCCCGCCAGTAACATAATGCCCAACACCAAAAACAAAAAGCTGATTGAAATAGATATCACATCCAAGATCTCCTTGAACCCGATTGCGGTTTAAAAGTCCACCCAAACTTCAAGCAATCCATTTTGCGCTTTTGGATATTTTCGGCTTAAGTCAATAACTCTGATGGGTTCCTTTTTGATCTGCTTTAAAGATGATATAAATTCGGCTAAATATCGTCTTAAAATTTGGGCGCCTTTTTTGTCCTGATCATGGAAGAATCGAATATCCTGGTGTTGATAGCGAACCCGCTGAATCCCGAGCACTTCGAACCCTTTTTCTTCTAAAAATGCAGAGAATTTTTTCATGATCTGTTTATTTTGAAGGTCCGAATAATGAAGAAATACCCTGTACTTTGCGTATGGATCTTTATTGGGCTGTGATTTCGGTTCCACCGGTTTTATCTCAGCGGACAGCCGCGGCGCGGATTCGGACTGAGTTTTTTGATTTAAGGCGCTCACGCTTACCGTTAATTTATCGATGTCCGAGCGCATCTGCTGTAAATCGGACATAACGGCATCCGTTCTTTTCAGCAGCGATTTTGACGCGATGGAAATGTCTTCTGTTCTTTTTAGCAGCGATTTTGACGCGGCGGAACGGTTGTCCGTGTTTTTCCAGGCCATGGTGACGATCAATAATGTAAGGATAACACCGGTTAATAAACCGGCCAGAAGCCACAGCCAGGCGAATCGCTTTTTAAGTGATAATGCCACCGATTTTGACAACGTGTTCACCAGCAACTTCAGTTCATTTACCGAAATTTCAACTTGAGAAGGATCATTATCCATTTTGGTGACCGCCTTTTTTGACAGTGGTCAAAAAAAGATGAATATATCTGGGGTCCAGATCATCACGGGATACCAGCCCGTATTCACTTTCGATTTCATCGAAAAGATTTTCCAGGGCCGATCCGAGTTTTTGGGAAATTTCATGATGCATCAATCCCGTTTTATCCGACAGCCAGTCTAAAAGCGATGCTTTCATTGAGAGGCTTGTTTTACGCGGCGGCTTTTTATCCGCCCAAAGACTGTCGAAAAAACATCCGAATTCATCGAGGGTTAAAGATTGCAGCTTCTCTGTCAAACTCAAACAGTGCCTGGCCCAGAGCGTCAGCACAAAATTTTTGTATGTCAGATATCCATCCGTGTCCGGTTCGGGTTCGATGCCGATAAGGGAAAAGATCTGGTCAAAGGCCATAATTTCATTCAAGGATTTTTCAGTTGCCTTGATGTCTTGAACGGATAGAAATTCCCTGTAGAGCTCTCCGCTGCTATAGTTGTCGTAATACAACGGCTTTTTAATCAATAGGCCGCCAAGCACGCCCATCCCTTCTTCACCCCAAAAGCCGAGGGCCAAACCTTTCGTGTTGAACCAGCTCGTTTTCAGCCATCTTTCGGCCCGCCATTTCAGATCCAGCGCCAATCCGAATCCGACCCTGAAAATGTTTATGAGCGGATAGTTTCTGATGAACGATGTGAAACGATTTCCGGCAGGTTCTTGTTCGTCCCCGGCCAGCTTTTCGAGCCCGATATTCAAATAGCCGCATGCTTTTTCGACGATCTGTTTGAGTTCGTTCCTGTCACGGATGTTTTTCTGGTCTGCGGATATAATCCGGTTGCAAAGGCCGGCAAATTCGGCTTGAATCTGATTTAAAGCTTCGTTTGAAGATATACCTGTTAACGCGATGGTGAAGTTATTCTCTTCTTCCAGGACATGGGCATGAGAAAGGGGGGCCGGAAAAAACAGGTTTCTTTCCGGATCGTCGGTCGTAAATTTGGTTCTCTGATGCTTAACGTCCTCGACTTCCATCGGCTGGTATATGCCGACGGCTTCTTCGTGCGGCATAAAGCCCTTTTCAGCCAATCTCACATTGCGCAGACGGTAAGCTTCCTCTTCGACCTCGGCAGGGATGACGTTGGAGGACGTCATCAAAGTGTTTTGATAGATGAAATGGTCGATATCGGCAAGGGTTTTAAAAAATTTTGACAGAAAGGCATCGCGATGTTTCTTTTCGGTCCCGCGAGATTCGGTGTCGTTATGCGCATCTTCGATTGGCTCGTCGATAAATCGTATATAGAATATATCGTCTAAAGTAAAAAAATCATCACCAAAGTCGGAAGGGTCCTGATCGGTTTCCCGGATCCTTATCTCGATGTTTTTGAATAAATAGAAGGAAATAAATTCGGCTTTTTGATCGAGCGACCATCTGATGAAACGATTCGGATCGATTTTAAACAATAGATCCAACCATTTTGTCGTGGTTGAAAGGTTAATCCGGTCCTTATTCCACACTTCGAGATCGACAATATATTCCCACTGTTTATCGGAAGCCAGATACAATAGTGGATGTGCATCTTCAATCCCGATATTATGGATTAAAAAATAAAAATCTTCTTCTGAAAATGAATGGACGAGCGCTGTGGACTGGGGTGATTTCAGGATGGCATTCAGCGCTTTTTCAGGGGGGAAGGAAAAGATTTTTTTTCTCTCCAGGGCCAAATCTTCAATTCGGGCAATAATTTTATTGTTCTCTATATTTTCGTCCATTTCTTGTCTCAAAAGCGGTGAGGTTCAAAAAAAGCCTAAAGGTTTTGAAACCGCTTTCATGCCTGCCGGTTCCATGGTGCAAATTTCGGAAGCAACATCAATCCGGGCGCGGCAATTACTGTACAGAAGATAAAAAACAATTCCCATCCCATAACTTTGGCAAGAAAGCCGGTAGGGGCCGAAGCAATGACCCTCGGAACGCCCATGAGGCTGCTGAGCAGCGCATACTGGGTGGCGGTAAATCGTTTGTTGGTGATACTGGCCATGAACGCCACAAAAGCAGCAGTACCCATTCCACTGCAAAAGTTTTCAAAGGTAATAACCGCGCCGAGTGCGATTAAATTATTGCCGATTCGGGCCAGAATCGCAAATCCGGCGGTGGAGAGCGCCTGTAAAAAACCGAAAACCCATAGGCTGCGATTGATCTTGAGCTTGAGCATTATCACACCGCCGATAAGACTTCCCCCCACAGTGGCCCAGAATCCGAACAATTTTACGATGGTACCGATTTGTGTTTTTGAAAAACCGATATCCAGATAAAACGGCGTCGTTATGGCGGTGGCCATGCTGTCACCGATCTTATACAATAAAATGAAAGCCAGTATCCACAGGGCTTCCTGCCGTCTGAAATAATCGACCAAAGGTTCGATGATCGCTTCTTTTAGGGTCTTTGGCGTCCGATCATGAATATCAGGTTCCCGCGCCAACAGGGTGGTGAAAATTCCCGGCAGCATGCAGGCTGCCATTATCTGATAGACCATGGCATACGACATATGGTCGGCCAGAATCAGGCCGCCGCCGGAAGCCAGAAGCATTCCCAGCCGGTATCCGTTTACGTACAGCGATGCGCCCAGCCCAAGCTCTTCATCCGGCAGATCTTCTCTTCGATAGGCATCGACGACAATATCCTGCGAAGCGCTGAAAAAGGTGACCAGAAAGGCGATAAAGGCCACCATCCAGGGGTTATTCGCAGGATGTGTAAACCCTAACTCTGAAATCGAAACCATCAGGGCCGATTGAACAATCAGGAGCCAGCCTCTTCTCCTGCCCAACAACGGCGGTGTAAATCGATCCAAGATCGGCGCCCAAAGAAACTTCAGGGTATAAGGCAGGCCCACGAGGGCCATCAGGCCGATAACCGTGAGATCCACGCCCACATCTTTCATCCATGCCTGGAGCAGGGTGATGGTCAGAAGAAGCGGCAGGCCGCAGGAAAAACCCATCAAAAGGGCGACCAGCATACGGCCGCTGCAAATTACCTTGAGTATGGCTCTAATCTTGAGATTCCTCGAGCTGTGACGGTGTTACAATAGACCCATATCTCGATTTCAGTGCCAGAAGACCTTCTTTTTGATCCTTTAAAATATCGAACAGCTTTTCGGAGATACCGGGCTCTTTGGAATACGCTTGAACCTGCATGTCGATTCTGGCGAC
>JAJDND010000225.1 GCA_022340885.1 Desulfobacterales bacterium
TGTTTTTTGGTACCGAATCATCAAGTTCCTTTATTTCTTGAGGGGTTGGAAGGTCTTCGAGATTTTTTAATTCGAACACTTCGAGAAATTGTTTTGTGGTTGCATAAACCAGCGGTCTGCCAGGGATGGCCTTTCTTCCCAGAACGCGTACCAATTTTCGCTCGAGCAACATCCTAAGGATACCACCGCAATTGACGCCGCGGATATGCTCGATGTCGTTTCGGATGATCGGTTGTTTATAGGCAATAATCGCAAGTGTCTCAAGAGCCGCCTTACTGAGACGTATTGGTTTGGGTTGAATGAGCCGTTTAATCCATTCCCTGTATTCCGGCCGGGTCCGGAATTGATATCCGCCGGCAACCTCCCGTAAAAAGAACCCTCCTTTTCGATTTTCATATTCCGACATCAGTTCTTCCAGCGCTTTTTTGATTTCTTTTTTCTCCGGTTGATCGAGGATGCTTCTAATACGGTCCACACTCAGTGGTTCATCGGCAACCAAAAGAAGGCTTTCAATTATGTTCTTAATTTGCTCCATCACAAGTAAAAGAGTCTGATAGTACCGGTTTGTATATTCTGGACAATGGTAATCAAAGAGAGTCTGACCATTTCAAGGATCGCCAGGAATGTCACCACAACTTCGCTTTTATCGACATTGCTTGAAAAAAGTTCATTGAACGTTACTGATTTTTTCGTTTCAAAAGTGTCGATTAATTGGGCGATTCTATCCCGGACCGAAATCGTATCGGCGGTAAGAATGTCCACGCCCCGTTGTGCGGATATCCTTTCAAGTATTTTTTGAAACGCATCAATGAGTTCAAATAACCCGACCTTTATAATCTCACCGTCTTGATCGGCGCTAAAATTTTCCTGATGCGGATTTCTGACAAAGGTATCTTCTCCCAATAGATTTCTTGAGGCCAGCTTATCCGCCGCCGACCGAATCCGTAGGTATTCTTCCAGGGGTTTGACGATCTCCAAACGGGGATCTTCATCCTCGTCTTCTTCTCCATGAACCGGGAGAAGCATTTTGGACTTTATTTTCGTCAAGGTCGATGCCATCAAGATAAAATCACCGGCAATATCGATATTGATCGATTTCATCCATTCAAGATATTTGAGATACTGTTCCGTTATGAGTGCAATAGGAATATCATAGATGTCCATTTCGTGCTTTTTGATCAAATGAACCAAAAGATCCATTGGACCTTCAAAGATATTTTCGATCTGAACTTTGTAGACGTCTTCCTTCATCTTTAATCCGTATAGAAAAACCTGGTCCTTTGGGCCAAGTCAGAGCTCTTTGGCTCTGGTGGGGTTTTGTATTAAAAATCACAAATTCCAGGCACCAAATCACAAACAAATATCAAATACCAATATCCAATGACCAAAACCTTTAAGGGCAGACCCTTGTTTAGGTTTTTGAATTTTGGTCATTGGTCATTGTTTGCTATTTGAGATTTGCTATTTGGGATTTAGATAATCCAATAAACTATCAACAAACAAATCCCCCTGGGATAACCAATGCCTCGTCTTTATTGCAAAGATTGTCATAGCCTTACGGCCGCTCTGACTTCCGACATGGTTTCACGGGCGACTCGCCGGGCTTTCTCACACCCATCAGCAATAATATCATCCACAAGTTCCGGGTGTGACTCGTAATCGTTTCTTTTTTGACGCATGGGCTCGAGAAAGGCGATGAGATATTCGGCCATGATCTTTTTGCATTCCACACAGCCGATACCGGCGGTTCGGCATTCCCGGTCGACTCTCTCAACAGTTTTATCATCGCTGTAAAGCTTATGAAATTCATAAACATTACAGACATCGGGATTTCCGGGGTCGTTCTTTCTGGCACGCTGGGGGTCCGTTAGCATTTTGGCGACTTTGGCTGAGATGTCATCGGGATTGTCCGACAAAAAAATGGCGTTGTCATAGCTTTTGCTCATTTTGCGTCCGTCGATGCCGAGTATTTTAGGGGTCTGCGTCAAAATCGATTCGGGTTCAGGAAATACTTCACCATAGAAATAGTTGAATCTTCTTCCAATTTCACGCGTTATTTCAACATGCGGCACCTGATCGACGCCCACGGGAACACCATTGGCTTTATACATTATAATGTCCGCGGCCTGGAGCACCGGATAGCCAAGAAAACCGAAGGTGGAAAGATCCTTGTTGCTCATTTGAAGAATCTGATCTTTGTAAGTGGGGTTTCTTTCCAGCCATGGCACCGGTGTAATCATTGATAAAATAAGAAACAGTTCGGCATGTTCTTTGATGTGAGACTGGATGAAAAGCGTGCTTTTTTCAGGCGAAAGACCCGCGCTCAGCCAGTCGATGAGCATATTTCGGACATAGTCCGAAATAAGTCCGGTATCTTCATAATCGCTGGTTAGGGCGTGCCAGTCGGCGATGAAGAAAAAACAGTCATACTGTTCCTGCATGTTTATCCAATTCGCCAGTGCGCCATGTAAATTGCCAAGGTGAAGCGGTCCTGTAGGACGCATCCCGCTTAATACTCTTTTTTTCTCCGTCATTAAACATCTCCTTCCAATATTCCCTTTAATCCGGCTATCGTCCCAGCAATATATTTAGCATCGGTGTTAAAAAAATGGCAGTAATCTATCTAGAACATTGGTGAGAAGCAAGAAAATAATGATAATCATACCGAACGACCAACTGATTCAAAGTAGAATTACTGAACATAATCTTTTACAAAAGAAAGCTCGTCATCATATGTTTTAATCCTGCCGTTTAATTTGCCGTCGAGGACGACGTCCAGAATTTTGCGGTAAATCGGTCCGGGTTCTATCCCGAGTTTTTTCAGATCTTTTCCGGTTATGGCGGTACGGATATGCCTGAGCTGTGTAAAATAATTGGAGATGGACCGTTTAACGCGTTCGTTTTTCGTTGCGGCCATCATATAAAGGATCAGCTCGATCCTGAAAATGGAAATTTTCCGATAAATGACGCTGTTTTTTAACGGTGAATTTCTTTCCATCCATAAAATATGCTTATCAGCTTCGAAACGTTCCTTGCAAAAGATGGTGCTGTATCTCGGCGCTATTTCAATCCGCGTGCAAATTTCTCGGGTGGTTTCCTTATCGCAGCATCTGATCAGTGCCAGAAAATACACGGCCCATTTCATATAAGGTTCTTCCAGAAAAAGCAAATCGTGCCAGGACAGAACTTTTTTTACTGAATTAAATAAGGAGATCATATCGTCATTGAGTTGGATGGAAGGATGAATGACATCGAGCAGATGATATTCATCCATCCTCAAAATTGCGGATAACGGCGTTTCTTCTTCGAGGATCTGCCGGATTTCGGTGAATACCCGCCGCCCGCTGAGCCTTTTGAAAAAATCCATTTTTACCGCATTTTCAATGAGTCCGGATGTCAGTTTGCCAATTGAGAAACTGAAACGCTGTTCGAACCTGATCGCGCGGAAAACCCGTGTGGGATCTTCAACGAAACTGAGATTGTGAAGTACCCTTATGGTTTTTTCTTTCAGGTCTTTTTGCGCTGAAAAAAAATCGATTAACGTGCCGAATCTGCCCGGGTTCAGTTGAATGGATAATGTATTCACCGTAAAATCCCGCCGAAAAAGGTCGAGTTTTATGGAGCTCATCTCAACGGTGGGGAGCGCCGCAGGAAATTTATAATATTCCATTCTAGCGGATGCCACGTCGATTTTAAACCCATCCGGAAATATAATAACGGCGGTGCCGAATTTGGCATAGGAATGAATGCGGGCACCGACGAATTTTGCATATTGTTTGGCAAATTCGATACCGTCTCCCTCGATCACAACATCGATGTCTTCATTATTTCGATATAAAAACAAATCCCGAACGAATCCACCGACGACATAGGCTCGATAGCCGAGTTTTTGAGCTTTAATACCAATGGTTTCGAGGATTTCGATTATGCGTGTTGTCAAGCGTTCTTTCATGAATTTTAAGATGTTTCTGGTTCTTGCATGGCTGTGTTCTTTCAGAAGATCGGGGCCGCCTAATTCCACGTTATTGGATTGCCGTACCAGAACATTGAGCAGATCTGTGCGGGTAATAACCCCTGAGATGATGCCGCTGTCGATAACAGGAAGGATGCGCTGCTTGCTCTCAATAATTTTATCCTGAATTTCAGAGAGTTCCGCATCGGATTTAACAGATACCAGTTCAGTGGTCATATATTCTTTTACCGGGATATGATCGAGTCCGTGGAACATCGCTTTTTCGATGATCTGCCGGGTTATGAACCCTTGAATGGTTTCTTTGTCGTTTTCTCTTTTGGTAACCAGAAGCGCATTGATATTGTAACGAGTGAGCAGATCGCCGGCATCTTTGCAGGAGACATCGACACCGATAGCGATGGCTGGAGATGACATAAGGTCTTTTGCCCGGTTTCGAGATTTGATTTTTTTATAAAGGATCTCGATTAATTCGTTTTCGATCTGTGCCAGTGTTTTTTCCTTTACCGTTGCAGCTGCTGCAAAAGTATGGCCTCCGCCGCCCAGAGGCGTGACAACGGCGCCGACATCGACTTCCGGAATTCTGCTGCGAGCGACAAGATATATTTTATCCGCCATGCGTGCGATGGCAAATATAGCGTCCAGATTCTCCATTTTAACCATTTTGTGAACTAAAAAGGCGAAATCGGATACATAATTGTCGGTGGAGACACTGGTAATGACGATTTCAATACCATTAATATTATATCGGGTAGCGGCCTGAATCATGTCATTCAGCAGCCCAACCTGTTCCGGACTGATTTCTCGGGAAATCAGATTTGACACGACATTCAAGTTGGCACCCTTTGAAAGCAAAAATGCAGCAGCATTGAAATCTGTTTCCGTGGTGGAAGGAAAAGTAAAGGACCCGGTGTCTTCATATATCCCGAGACACATAATCGTGGCTTCGTCCGGTGAAATATCGATGTTTTTTTCTTTGATGATTTCCGTTAAAATCGTGACCGTAGAGCCGGTCAGACGAGAAACCTCGTAGTGTCCTTGAATGTCTCCGCCCATAGAAGGGTGGTGGTCGTAAATATGGATGTCTAGATCCGCTCGATTCAGTATGGCCGAAAACTTTCCGATTCGATTGGCCTGCCGGGTATCCACCAGGACCAGCTTTTTGACGGCGGCCAAATCAATATCTTTGATATCGGCCATGTTAAATAAGTAGACCATCGATTTTATGAAAAAATTTCTCAAATTTTTTTCTTGTGAGCCGGGAAAAACCGCCACGGCGCCGGGATACAATTTCTGAGCCGCAAGCATTGACGCCATGGCATCAAAGTCGGCGTTGATGTGCGTCGTGATGACCGTGAGTCCCTCGATTCGTTTTTTATGCGGTTGTGTCACAATAACGCCTTTTTGACGGTCTTGAAAAATATCAAAATAGTTTAAAGTTTTTGGCCAAAAATATCGAATATTAAACATATGCATATATGAATATGTTTATCAAGCGGTATAGTAACCGAATTGGCAATAATTTCCGCAAACGTATTGTTGTTTGGCAGGGATTATGATATCATATATATTATAGATACATAGCCTGAGTCAGTTCCATGATAAGGAGGGGAAAAAATGCCGGTGTATTTATGGAAGGGAAAGGATCGACACAATAAAATCAAAAAAGGTGAGTTGGAGGCGCCATCCGAAGATGTTGTGCGTTCGGAACTGACCAGACGAAAGCTTACGTCTATCAAGATTAAAAAGAAACCCAAGGACTTGTTTGAAAATGTTTCTTTCATGCAGCCCAAGGTGAAACCATCCGATATCATCATTTTTTGCCGGCAATTTTCCACGATGATAGATGCCGGTCTCCCCATTATCCAATGTCTTGATATCCTTTATGCCCAAAACGACAACAAAACGTTTAAAAAGATGCTCAAAGAGGTCAAAGCAAATGTCGAAAGCGGGCAAACCCTTTCGGAAGCATTGAAAAAATATCCAAAACAGTTCGATGATCTCTTTGTGAATATGATTTCCGCCGGAGAAGCCGGCGGCATCCTGGATTCGATTCTAAGAAGGCTGTCAGCCTACCTGGAGAAAGCAGCGAAACTAAAATCCAAAATAAAAGGCGGCATGACCTATCCCCTTGTAACAATCGTTATCGCTGTGGTCGTCGTTGCGATCATCATGGTTTTTGTCATACCCGTGTTTGAGGAAATGTTTCAGGGTATGGGAAGCGCGCTTCCGGCTGCGACCCAGTTTGTCGTTAATTTGAGCAGAGCCGTTAAATCCAATATATTTTATATCGTCGGCGGTGTAATTATCGTCATTTTTGCCATACGGCGTTTTCATAAAACGGAAAAAGGAAAAGTCCTGCTCGATGACTTTGTGCTGAAACTGCCGTTGTTCGGGCAGCTCATCCGCAAAGCAGCCGTTGCGAAATTTACGCGGACCATGGGAACGATGCTTACCAGCGGCGTTGCAATTCTGGATGCACTTGAAATTGTAGCGAAAACCGCCGGAAATAAAATTATTGAAAAAGCCGTGTATGATACGCGAACAGCCATCGCGGAAGGTCGAACAATGTCCGATCCCCTTTCTGAAAGCGGTGTTTTTCCCTCAATGGTTTGTCAAATGATTGCGGTTGGTGAGTCCACAGGTGCGCTCGATGCAATGTTAACCAAAATCGCCGACTTTTATGAAGAAGAAGTCGATCAGGCAGTTGAAAATCTGACATCATTGATAGAGCCGTTTATGATTGTATTTTTGGGTGTGGTGATCGGTGGTTTGGTGGTGTCTATGTATCTGCCAATATTTAAAATGGCAGGAGCCTTGGGTTGATAAACTATAAAGCTCCCAACGAACAAATATGAGCATTTTTTCAGCGAAGTCTGAGGGTGATTTAGATCATAAGCTTAAGTGGCTGATGCTCTTCCGGATTATTTTTGTTGCATTGTTGTTGACCTCAACGGTTGTTGTTCAACTCAATGAAAGGACTTCCCCTTCGGCCAAATCCTTCTCCATCCTATACATCCTTATTATTTTCATCTTCCTGCTCTCGATCGGCTACGCCTTTATTTATCGCAGGCAAAAAATAAAGCTGCTTTTTCC
>JAJDND010000100.1 GCA_022340885.1 Desulfobacterales bacterium
AAGGGTCACAAGTCCGTTAATTTTCTCCGAAGCCCTGCCCAAAATCTCGCTTTGTTTTTGCGTAACATCACCGGCCAGTCCATCTTGAATGACTTTGATCTGGGCCATAACAGAATTCATGGGACTTCGAATTTCGTGTGCGACCATGGACACGAAATCAGATTGGCGTTGATTGATTTCCTTTAAATAGGTAATATCGCTCAGGACGGTAATGGTTCCCAAATTCCGGTCGATCCGGTCTCTAAAAGGACGACATCGAGCAACATAGGTCGCTGTTACGCCTTCTCCATTTCTTGGAATCTCCAATTCTTCGGTGAGTTCGGTGACTTCACTCTCGGGCATGGAAAGTGCATATTCAACCATTTGTTGAAGCTGTTCTTGTTGAACAAGCTCCGTAAACGGACGGCCAATGATATCATCTCCTTTGAAGCCCATTATTTTCATAAATGCCGGATTGGCCAGCACCAGTTTTTTTTCAACATCCGTAACCATGACACCGTTAGCAATAAGATTAATGAGTACGCGTATCCTGGATTTTTCGTTTGAGATGTCTTTGAGTGCACTGGTATGTTCAATAGCTTTGGACACCACCACCCTGAGCTGGTCAGGGGAAAAGGGCTTTGGAATAAAATCAAATGCCCCGTTTTTCATGGCTTCAATTGAATGTTCAACAGTGGCGTAGCCGGTGATGACGATAATGGCGGTGTCCGGATGGAGTGTCTTAATATGAGACAACACATCAAAACCCGATATGCCCGGCATCATGAGATCCAGAAGGACGACATCAAAATGAACCTTTTCAATCATCTTCAACCCCTGCTCTCCGTTTTCGGCCAAGACGACCTCAAATCCATCCAGAGTGAGAACTTCACGGCAGCCTTCTCGAATCACCTTTTCGTCATCGATCACCAGGATTTTTGGCTTAAATAAAATGTTATCGGGTCGTATTTCCGTCATTGTTCCGGCCGCCTCTTTTTAATTGTTTTGTAAAACCGATTGTTTTTCATCAGGTGTATAAAGCGGGAGTTCGATCAAAAAAGTGGTTCCCCGATTACTTGTATCTTTTATTGAAATTTGTCCGCCATTTTCTTTTATGATGCCATAGGAGGTACTCAAACCAAGGCCGGTGCCTTTCCCGGTTTCTTTTGTCGTAAAAAACGGATCGAATATTTTTGACAAATGTTCTTCAGAAATACCGCATCCGGTATCCGAAACTTCGATGTATACCTTTTTTAAGGGTTTTTTCCGATAGGTCCGGAAGGTAAGGGCCCCTTTTTTCTCCATGGCGTCGGCGGCATTCATCACCAGGTTTATAATGACCTGGCTGAGTTGATTTTTATCTGCATGAATCAGCATCATCTCATCGGACATTTCTTTAACCACCGTTATATTCAACAATAGTTCCTGGTCTCTTATAAGATTCAAGCTATGCTCTATCAGCGAATTGACCTGAAATATTTCTTTGGTCGGACTTGCCTGGCGACTATATGCCAAAAGGTTTTTCACGATATCCCTGCAACGTTCAGCATCATCGATCACGGATTTTAAATATCTCCGAACCGGATTTTCATCATTCTCAACACGTTCCAATGCCAGATTTCCATACAAAAGAATTCCGGTCAGCGGATTATTGATTTCATGGGCCACCCCTGCCGCGAGTTGACCCAGAGAGGCCATTTTTTCCGATTGCGCGACCTGAATGAGTATCTCCTTAAGTTTTTTTTCCGCAGCGATTTTTTCCCTGAGGTCATAAAAAATTCCGGTGCTGGCCACTTCCTTGTCACCCTCATATATAAGGTTGGCCGTCATTTCAACAGGGATAACTTCACCGGCCTCATTAACGACATCCACCCGGGTGGCGGTTAACGTTCCCTCTCCGCCAAAATTTTTGTTCTTCAATTTCTTCATAATTTCCCGGGCTTTTCCGAACGGGTAAAAGTCCTCCGCGTTTTTTGTACGAATGGCTTCTTCCATTGAATAGCCGAATAGCCTTTCCGCCGCCTGATTCATTAATAATAGATTTCCATTTCTATCTGCGGTGATAATGGCATTGGGTGAGCTTTGTATGACCTTGTCCAGAAACTGCCGGATATGAATGGACCGTTTCTCCAAAGTGATCACCCGTGAGGCATCTCGAACACTTTCCATTATAAATTTGACATCACCCCGGTCATCCAGAATGGGTGAAAACATTCGATCGACCCATACTTCCTCGTCTCCATTAAATTCCGTTCTTCTGAGTATGGACTGCGGTTTCTTTTCAGCGATCACCTTGTAAAATGGACAGATTGCCTCAGCACAAGGTTTTTCAGTATCATAAAAAATCTGGTGACATGTCTTGCCGACGACATTGTTTAAATCGGTCTTTTTTTTCTCCAGAAAGGCTTGATTCGCAGAGATAATGACCTTCTCCGGAGTCAGAATCAGAGAAGGAAAAGGCAGGGAATTGAAAATCTTCATTCGCCAATCGAATTCTTCGTTTATTGTAATATATTTCATTTCTCGATCCAATGCCGATTTTTAAACAGCTATACCACACAGATCCACTGAAGGCAAAGCCCAACGGCCTATGGGTCATGGAACTTCAAATACCTCTTTTAAAAGCGGCTTGGCTTCCTGCAGTTTCTTTTCAGGCAGTACAATGTAAACAGCAGCCCCGGAGCACACGGCTATTAAAACCGGAACGCCTTGCCCGTCTAATGCTTTAAATGCCGTATCGGCGATTCCATACCGGTCTCCAAAATGAGGCCCCTGGAAGCTTATGAGTTCCACTGGATAATTCAAATAAAAATCTTTTTCTGGATCCAGATCGATTTTTTTGCCGATATAAGATAATACGCTATCGGCCCAAGGCTTTTCAAGTAAGATGTATAACCGTAATTTCTGATGCGCCGAATACTTTACCAAAATTAGATGAAAACCGATATCAAGATCCGCCAATTCCATAAGCCAAAGACCCCATTGGGACATTTCTCCCGGTCTCATTTCAATACTCAACAAAGACAAATCGATAACTTCTTTAAACCCATAGGTTTTAGGCTTGGGTTCCCAATAAATGGCGATCGTTTCCATTGCTTTTTCTTTACGTTATCTTTTTTTTTGTATCACGTGGATTTCCGGTCTAAATGGTGAATGATTCGGCGGCAGCTCCATATATTCCAATAAAATTGAAACCGCTTCGTCCAATTGCGAATAATTCGTAATAAATGTCAGAGAAGAAATGGAAGAAGCCATACCGTATAACGGAAAATTTTGCTTGCCAAAGAGATAAAAGGACAAACCCAATAGTTTCAGGTTAGAATAATGCGGGAATATGGATAACGCACCAACAGACGATATTAACGCTATATTTTCCTTCAGGGTAGGTTCCTTATCCATCACATTTTTTACCCGGTTAATATCTTCAGCGTCCACACAACATGATGCGACAACCTTTTCTCCCAAGTTGGAAATTAGAATAGATGGAATATTAATTTGATGTTGAGATAGAAGTCGAAAAAAAAGAGGCCGAGCCTTCTCAGGAAGGGAACCGCTTAAAAGATTTATCTGGACGAGTCTGGTACTGAGCTTAATACCATTGATTCGTATTTTTTTTTTTAAACCTGTCTGGATGATGCTCATAAAAAATTATAATATTAAAGAAAGGGGAAGAAAAATCTTCCCCTTTAACTGGAACCATCCATATAAAAAAGATTTGTTTAAATATCGGAAAGCGATAACCTCCTATTCGAGGTTTTCTTTCACAATTTCCATCAGTTTATCCAAATCGATGGGTTTTGCAATAAAATCATCAGCCAGGGTCGTTTTGCCGCCAAAATGAGTATACTTGGTCGTTGTTACCGCATCTCCCACCGCGGTAAGAAGCACCACGACAATATCTTTGTATTGATCGTCCTTTTTGAGCTCATCACACAGTTCATACCCGTTTTTTCTCGGCATCATGACATCTAGAATAATCAGATCCGGCCGATCTTCTTTAATCTTTTCCCATGCCTCAATGCCGTCGTAAGCTTTGGCGACCCTATAATTATTGCTCTCCACCTTCATCGCAATGGATTCAACCAAGTCCGGGTCATCATCTACAACCAAAATGAGTTGATCGTCACTCATTAACTTACCTCCTCCCTTTTTTATAATAGACCGCCCGCTCCTTTGATCTTATAATCAGCACATTTTTTCCATATAATCAACAAATATATTAAAGATCAACTTTAGGTCTCGGAAGGAGTCCGGCTTTTTCCACAATCTCCGGAACCTTCTGCTCCCATTCAATGGCCATAATGTGGAATCCTTTTACGCCTTCAACAGCCTTTAGCCGCTCAATAGCTTCCACACTGATTTTGATGCCTTCATCAGGTTGTTTTTCTTTGGGAACGCCGGCCATACGCTTGATAATTTCATCCGGCACATCCATTCCAGGCACCCTGTTTTTCATGTATTTGGCCATACCCACGGTTTTCATAGGTGTAATTCCGGCCATAATATTAACCTTTTCATGGAGCCCTCTGTCCCGGACACCTTCCATCCATTTTTCAAATTTGTCCAGGTTGTAGATACACTGGGTCTGGATAAAATCGGTTCCTGCCTTGACCTTTTTACCCAGGCGAGCCACCCGAAGCTCAAAAGGATCCGCAAATGGGTTGGCTGCCGCACCGATAAACATCTTGGGTGGATTCGAGATATCGTCTCCGCCCTGGAATTTACCATTATCCCGCATGTCCTTGACCATCTGAACGAACTGGACAGAATCGATATCATGCACATTGGCCGCCATGGGATGATCGCCAAAGTGGGGATGATCACCGGATAAACACAGCATATTATTGATGCCGTGTGAATAGGCACCCAGAATGTCCGCCTGCATGGCCAGCCGGTTGCGGTCACGGGTCACCATCTGAAGAATGGGATTCATTCCCAATTGTTTGATAAACACACAAGCGGCAAAACTGGACATCCGTACCATGGCGGTCTGGTTATCCGTAACGTTGACCGCATCCACATATCCTTTAAGCATTTTGGCTTTTTCGATGATCTTTTCCGGTACGGCACCCCGTGGAGGCCCGCATTCTGAGGTCACCGCCAACTCGCCTGAAGCAAAAATTTTTTCCAATACACTTTCGGTTTTCATTTTACCAAATCCTCTCTTATTATTTTACGGGGTCCGCCACCGCGTCCTGTTCGCCAGTCTTTTGCCGGTATATTTTCTTCATATCTATCTTCTAATCCCAACGCTTTCAGCCGATCCCAAATAAGCTGCCAAGCGCAATCAATATCCGGATCCACCTCACACTTGCCGTTTGTGGACCCGCCGCAAGGGCCGTTCAACAATTGCTTGGAACATCGCGCAATCGGACAAATCCCTCCTGTCAATCCCAAAACACATTCACCGCATCCCTGGCATCTCTCGGCCCAAACGCCTTGACGTTCCGATGCACCCATGAATGTCGTATTCACAGCCGGATAAACCGGCTTGTCTTTAAACCGCCTGGCAATTTCCTGGACGCCACAGCCGCAAGCCATGGACATGACCGCTTCTGCTTGATCGATGTGAGTGACAAGTTCTTCTACATATTCAGGATCGCATTGCCTTTCGAGGGTTATTTCTTTGACCTCAAGATTCTTTCCTTCCGTTTTGAACGCCATCTGGAGGGCCGAAGATAAAATTCCAACCTCCTTCCTTCCACCTGCTGCACAAACCGTCACGCATTCGTTACAGCCGACAAGAAGAATGCGATGGTACGGTTTCAGGCATTCAATGAGTTCTTCCATTGGTTTCCGTTCGGCAGTGATCATTTTTGTTCACTCTCCTTTTATATAAATGTTTTAATTATGCCGCGTGATCTGCTTTGGAAGCGGATTTAACCGGATTGGGTCCCAATTTTCGAATTTTTTCCGTCATATCGACAGCCGTCTGTGCAAAACGTTCCCCCATACCGGCCGACATCAAGACCATTTCAACCCGTTCACCGCCAATATTGATTTCATCAAGTAATTTTTTAATATATGCGACTCGTTTTGAAGCTTCGATATTGCCGTTTTTGAAATGGCAGTCTCCCTCCAGACAACCCGCCACATAGACACCGTCAGCCCCCATTTCAAGGGCTTTCAAGATGTGAATGGAATCGACTTTCCCCGAGCAGGGTACTCTTATGATTTTAACATTGGAAGGATAGCAAAGTCGTTTACTCCCTGCCATATCTGCCGCCGTATACGCGCAATAGTGGCAGCAAAAAGCCACGATAGTCGGTTCAAAATTTTCCATTAGTTTACCCTTTCTAAAAGTCCCGTTAATTTGGCCATGATCTGGTCATCTTCATATTGCATGAGTTGAATGGCCTTGGCCGGGCATACAGCGGCACAGATACCGCATCCATGGCATTTGGCCGGATCGATTTCAGAATATCCATCCTCGTTAATGAACGGAATGCTGAAGGGGCAGGCCCGGACACAAATCAAACAGGCCGCACATTTCTCCCCTTCTACCCGTGCAATTGCAGCGCCGAGATTTAGCGTATCTCTGCCCAACATGGAATGGGCCCTGCTCGCCGCAGCCTGCGCCTGCGCAATACACTCGCGGATGGTCTTGGGTGCGTGGGCCGTACCGGCCACAAAAAATCCCGGAACCGACAGATCTATGGGTCTGAGTTTGATATGATCCTCAAGGAAATAATTGTCGATGGTTTTCGGAATATGGAATATCCTGCCCAAATCTTCCGAGGATTCCTCATCGGCAATAAGTCCCGTGCTCAAACACAAACAATCCGAATAAACCGATACATTTCGTCTGAGAATAGAATCGTAAAATGTGACTTTCAACTGCTCACCAACGGCTTGCACTTCGGGTGGTTCATCGGCGCCATATCGAACAAAAATAACACCAAGTTCACGGGCTTTTTTATAATAATCCTCATAAAAACCATAGGTTCGCATATCTCGATACAAAATAAAGATCTTCGCCGTCGAATTGAGCTCCCGTATCCTGAGCGCATTTTTAATGGCAGACTGGCAACAGATGCGTGAACAGTTTGGATTTTCCGGGCACCGGGAGCCAACACACTGAATCATTACAATATTGGTAAGCCCCTTGATTTCATCCGGATGATTTTCAATCATCGCATCCATATCGAGTTGGGTCATGACGTTTTTATGTTCTCCCAAGAGATATTCTTCGGGTTTGTTGGGTAAAGCCCCGGTGGCCAAAATGGTAACACCGTGTTCAATCTGCCGGTAAAACATTTGTGGTGCGATTTGGAAGCCGGTTTTGAACATACCCGGCATACCGGTGTGATCCACAATGAAAGCATTGTTGATGACTTCAATGCGATCGTGTTGCATGGTTTTGTTTATCAGATCCTTCACATAGGCTTGTACATCATCCCCTTCAATCGTCTTATGAATTTTTTTCGCAACACCACCCAATTCACCGGACCGTTCTGCCAGATATACCTTAAACCCCATATCTGCCATGCCTAAAGCAGCATTCATCCCCGTTACCCCCCCGCCTACCACTAGAACATCTTTGTTCATTGGGAAAATATTGTCCGTAAGCGGTCGGGACAGCGCCACACTGATTGTTGCCATACGAATCAGCTCCTTGGCCTTAATAAATGCATCATCAGGGTGATCAAAATGAACCCATGTATCCTGATCCCTTATATTGGCGATTTCAACGAGGTATTTATTGAGCCCTGCCCTGCGAAGGGCGTCCTGAAATTTGGTTTCGTGAGTTCTAGGAGAACAACCACCAATGACGACCCGATTCAGATTCTTTTCGATGATCGTGTTTTCAATATGTACCAGGGATTCCCTGCTGCACCCATGGCCGATCATTTCCGATACGATCACATCGGGAAGCGTTCCTGCATAATCCGCCAGTCCCTTGGCATCGATGACACCCCCGATGTTTAATCCGCAGTCACAAACAAACACGCCAATTCTAAGCGGTTCCTGGCTGACATCGCGCTCCGGTGGAAATTCTTCAACGCTTTCCGAAAGTTCAGCGGTCACAGATAAATCTTTTGAAGCACAAAATGCCGCTGCACTGGCCTGGACCATAGTTTCGGGGATATCTTTGGGACTCTCGAACATGCCACAGACATAAATTCCGGACTTGGAAGTGGCCACCGGGCTGAAGCTGTCTGTCTTTGCAAAGTGGTGTTCGTTCAACTCAATCCCCAGTTTTACTGCCAGATCCTGCACATCCTGGGAAACCTTGAAGCCGGTGGAAAGCACCACCATATCGAAATCTTCTGTGACATTGGTATTGCTGTCATCGGGAGTATACGTAATGGACAAAGACGCTGTTTCCGGATTACGTAAAACGCTGTGGGGACGACTTCGGCTAAGGCGAATATCAAAATCGTTTTTCGCCCGATTTAAATACAACTCATAATCCTTCCCGAACGTTCTCATATCCATATAAAAAATTGCGGTTTCGATGCTGTCCTGAAAGCGCTCTTTGGTAACGATGGCCTCTTTCAATGCAAACATACAACACGCGCTGGAACAATATGAAGCAGCGCCTTCATGAAGGCTGCGCGATCCCACACACTGAATCCAGGCTATTTTATCGGGTTGTTTTCCATCTGAAGGACGAACAAGTTCACCCTGGGTAGGCCCCGATGCGGATAATATGCGTTCATATTCCAGGCTGGTCACCACATCAGGGTTTGTTGCATAACCCAAACTATCCAATTTGCCGGGGTCAAACACCTCGGCTCCCGGCGCCAAAACAATGGCGCCGACGTCTACTTCCTGAACCTTTTGAGTGTCTTCAGGAAGAATGGCATCTGCCTTGCAAACCTTCACCAATCCATCAATATCTTTACATTTTTCTATATCAATGGAAAAGGCGTGGGGGATCGCCTGAGGGTATCGCATACAGGTGGGTGCCCGGTGATCGAGACCCGGCGTAAAGCGAACACACTCGGGATATTTATTAAAACAATCTCCACATGCCGTACATTTTTCCAGATCGATGAATCGTGGTTCGGTGATAAGTTTGAGTTTAAAATTACCCGCCTCCCCTTGGACTTCTGCCACCTGCGTCATTGCCATAAGCTCGATATGCAGCTGCCGGCCGCTTTCGGACAAATTGGGAGACAGGGTACACAAATCGCAATTGTTGGTCGGAAAGGTACGGTCCAGTTGGGTCATCAGACCGCCGATGGAATATGCCTTGTCGATCAATACCACATCCCGTTTCGACTCGGCAAGATCCATGGCGGCGCGAATACCGGCAACACCTCCGCCAATTACGAGCACCGTATGATTTTGTTTAAGCATATTTTGATCTTGCATTTGTACCCTTATCTTGTATTTGTTATGGATTTATAATTGCTGTCAATTCCAATGGTTATTGAAATAAAAGCCGACCGTATGCCCGTCAAATCCCTGCATAATCCAAAATTGCAGGAAGCCGGTATTCCCAGCCGAGGGTGACGATTTGAACGCCCTGGGAAATTTCTTTAAGCCCCACGATAATCTCGCCGGCGATTTTGAGACATTCCGTTTCTGTATCCGGCGCTTTTCGAATCCGTTTGATTAAATCTTCCGAAATATGCGCGCCGGGTTCGTAGGTGGCAATATATCTGGCGATTCCCACGGATTTTATCAGAAAAACCGTGGGGATAATCGGCACCCCTAACTTTTTAAATTCATCCATAGCCGAAGAAAAACGGTTTAAATCATAGACAGGAGGTGTAATCATAAATTGAGCGCCGGCCTCGACCTTTTTTCTTGCAAGCGACAATTCCTTTTCGAATGCCGCATCATCGGCAGATGGGGCAATGTTGCATCCCACGGTAAAAGAGGGATTCCCGTTCAATTTAAACCCCGCCATGTCCACGCCTTCCTGTAGGGACTGAACGGCGGCCAAGAGCTCTAGTTCATCCATGTCATCTACCGGTTTTGCATCCCGATGATCTCCTTTGGCCATTTCTTCACTGTGGACAATAACGAGATTCTGAATGCCGAGTACATGGGCCCCAAGGATATCTCCTTGAAGCGCCATCCGGTTACGGTCCCGGCAATTGACATTAATAATGGATTCTACTCCCTGCTGGTGCATGAGAACACCACCGGCCAGTGCACTCATTCGCATGATGCCATTTTCCATATCAGGAACAATGACGGCATCTACACGCCCTTTAATTCGGCGAGCATTATTGACAAGCTCAGATACATCCGCACCCTTGGGCGTGTTCATCTCAGCCAGCACAACAAATTCACCTGATGTCAATCGTTTCCGAAAACTCATAAGCTTCCTTCCTCTTTTGTCGTTATCTAACTTGTCATTTCTAAAAAAGCACGCCTCAACTTAAGTTCTCAAAAACAAGTCATTGAATAAAGTCGGTTATTGTCGAAAATCATCCGGATAGCTTGTTAAAAAACCCGGTAATTACATTGCCGTTTCCGGATGAAAAACGTCTACTTCCTTTAAATCATCGCCCAGATATTCTCTTTCATTGGGTCCCAGAATCCCTAGAGAGAGGCATATCAACGTCCACAAATGTACCGTGCTCCATGCATGATCATGCTGGTCCGACAAATCGTGAATCTGGGCATGGCAATTGTGGCACGGCGCAATGCAGTAGTCGGCTTTAGTGGCCAATATCTGCTCTGCTTTGATCCTGCCGTATGCACGACGTGCATCTGTATATCCGGACTGCAGAAAGCCGCCCCCGCCGCCGCAGCAATAATTATTCGACTTGTTGGGAATCATATCGATAAAATTCTCTTCTCCCACGACCGATTTGACGATAAACCTCAAATCTTCCGCGATGGGATCGCCATAACTTTTTCGTACGATCTGGCATGGATCCTGAACCGTAAACTTGATCTTTAAATCTTTGTTCCAATCTGAATTGACCTTCAGTCTTCCTTCCCGGATCCATTTGGCATAGTATTCATAGATGTTTTTGACCTCGAAATTATGCTCGATGTTGAATTTTTTCAGTCCGGCCCGGACTGAGAAAGTTACGTGACCTCACTCGGTATTGAGAAAGGTTTTACACCCCAGATCATCCGCCTGTTTGGCCGAGGTTCGGGTAATGTGCTCCCAAGCCTGGTCGTCCGCCAGAAACATACAATAGTTTTCCGCCGCCCAGCCTTTACTGCCGTACGTCCAATCCACTCCCGCCAAATGAAGAATCTTCCATAAAGGAACCAGTTCATCCGGTTCGGTCACCGGTTCTCTGGAATTCTGGTTTAAAAAAAATTCGGCGCCCTGTTTGTCGATAGGTGCCTGCATCTCCTTAAACTCAGGCTGCGCTTCCTGGTATTCCTCGAGAACATCTTCAACCACGAATCTGAAGTCGTCTTCGGCCGTTCCCATGGCGCTGCAACTGTCGTTTCTCAATGCCATGTCACAGGACCCCCGGATACCCTTGGGGCGCTCCTCCCTGGGCCATGATGCCCTGGCATTATAGACCAGTTGCGGGATGTCGATTTTCATGGGGCACACATAAATACACCGCTGGCACATGGTACACATCCATACCCAGGGCGTACTTAAAATTTCTTCGTCCATACCCAGGGCCGCCATCCTTAAAAACTTTCGAGGATCCATATCTTCCAGGCCGGTGGCCGGACATCCTGAAGAACAGGCGCCGCAGGTCAAACAAAGATTGAGGTTACCGCCTTCCGGAAGCAGTTCTTTTACCTTGTCTAAAAAATCGCTTTTCTTTTTGGCTTCGATAATAATGGGTTCTCCTGGCATCGTTTCATCCTAACTTTTCTTTTTTAGTTGAATTCGATATAAATAATCCCCTTCCTCAAGAATATCTAAAAAAATCAGCTCATAGCCGCCATCCGGCAACACTTTGAACAGATCGCTGCGAGTATCTAAATTGCTCCCAAGTATTTCCAAAACTTCATTCGGTTTCATTTCTCTAAATGTCTGAACCAACTTCAACAGAGAAATATCCGTGATCGATCCTCTGCAATCGAGGATATGATCCGCTTTATGTTTCAAACTTCGAATACTCCTTTTTTAGTATATGATCAACGCTTTTTGCAAAATTAGTGCCAGATCAAAAGAGATGAATTCATGGATATCATCTTTGCGATAATGCCTTGATCTGCAACTGTTTCAGAAAATATCCAATCTAAATGTTCCTTGCCATCAACCTGTTAAAATGTTAAAGAGTCACATTTAACACCTATTAAATTTTAACAGGGGAAATTTGATGGCTGAAGAGGAGTTGGACAGATATTGGAAAACCGTCGTAAACACAATCCAAGACGGTGTCATGATCGTGGATACGAGCGGCCGTATCATTTCTGTGAACAAAGCCTTTCAAATCATTACCGGATATTCAAAGGATGATCTTATCGGGAAAACTTGTGATGTGTTGAACTGCAATCTGTTTGCCATGGCCCGTAAAAATAAAGGTGACCAGTGGTGTGTTTTATTCGATACCGGAAATATGAATCGACGGCGGTGTACGCTGGCAAGAAAAGACGGCAGCCTAGTCCACGCGTTAAAAAATGCCTCTATCCTTCATGACGCCAAGGGAAATATCATGGGGGCGGTTGAAACAATCGCCGATATTACCGAAATTATTGAAAAAGACAACCAGATCGCCGCCTTCAGGCGGGAGCTCAGATCAAAAGACGGTTTTCATGGCATTATCGGTGTTTCTTATGCCATGCGCCAGGTATTCGATCTGATTGAAAATGCCGCCCAATCGGATGCGCCGGTGATTATATATGGGGAAAGCGGAACCGGAAAAGAATTGGTGAGTCAAGCGATACACCAGATCAGCGATCGCAAAAAAGGCGCCTTTGTCAAGGTCAACTGCGCGGCATTGACGGAGTCTCTTCTTGAAAGTGAACTTTTCGGACATGTGAAAGGCGCATTTACG